>JAQVWS010000057.1 GCA_028709585.1 Syntrophomonas sp.
TACGCTGGACTTTGAAATTCTCAACTCTCTCCCGGCCTTATTTAAAGAAAATGGCCTGGAGCGCACCGAGGCAATACATGTAGCGGTATCGCGAGTCAACAGCAAAAGAATGATAGAGCCATTCCCAGCGCCCTGGCTTATCTCTGGCCAAAGCATAAAGGGATAGTATGCTTTATAATCCGCAGAGAACCCGGGGTTTTTTATATCGTATACTTTGAAAAGCGCGGGGTGGCTGCCTTTATTATAAAACGGATTCGGAGCCGTATGGGATCAACTGGTCTTATACGGCTTTTGTTGAGCTTGGGCAAGAATTTGTGTAATAACAATATAGGATCTGCACAAATGTTGGATATACTATGTATAAGGATCCTTTAGAGGGAATTAGCCTTAAGCAGATATCAAGTATACATTTACCGCATAGATAAATGATGTTAAAATAAATTGGTTGGTTTCAAATATTAACAAATTCATGCTAAAAGGAGATTAGAATAGATTATGAGCAGATTAGTGGGGACTGTTGCGCGGGGAATTCGTACCCCTATTATACGTATAGGTGACGACATTGCTAAAATTACTGTAGATAGTGTAATTGCTGCATCAATAAATGAAAATTTTAGTATCCGGGACAAGGATGTAATTGCGGTTACTGAATCAGTGGTGGCACGCGCCCAAGGTAATTATGCCTCAGTTGATCAAATTGCTGCTGATGTTAAAGCGAAATTCGGTGATGAACCCCTGGGGGTAATCTTCCCGATTTTAAGCCGCAATCGTTTTGCCATTTGCCTGAAAGGGATCGCCCTGGGCTCCAAAAAGGTTGTGCTGATGCTCAGCTACCCTTCCGATGAGGTAGGCAATCATCTTGTAGATTTAGATGAATTAGATGAAAAAGGGATTAATCCCTGGACCGATGAACTTACGGAAGAATCATATCGAAATCTGTTTGGAAGTCAGCATCATTCATTTACGGGGATCGATTATATTGAATATTATAAAGAGCTCATTACTGACGCAGGGTGTGAAGTAGAGGTGATTCTGGCCAACGATTGCCGGAACATTCTAAAATATACTACCAATGTTCTTAATTGCGATATACATGCCCGTGCCCGTACCAAAAGGCTGCTCAGGGAATCCGGCGCTAAAATTGTGCTGGGATTGGATGACATCCTTACTGCGCCTGTAAATGGCAGTGGTTATAACGAGAAATATGGATTACTAGGCAGCAATAAAGCTAACGAAGAATGTGTGAAGTTATTTCCACGTGATTGCATGCAGGTAGTAGAGGAAATCCAGCAAGATATCCTAACCCGAACAGGAAAGCGGGTTGAGGTTATGATTTACGGTGACGGGGCATTTAAAGATCCGGTAGGAAAAATATGGGAGCTGGCTGACCCGGTGGTTTCCCCAGCTTTTACGGCCGGTTTAAAGGGACAGCCCAATGAAGTTAAATTGAAATATCTGGCCGACAATGATTTTGCGGACTTAAAAGGAGAAGAGCTGAAAATAGCCATAACTAATTATATTCGTAATAAGAATAATGATTTGACAGGCGATATGGTTTCCCAGGGGACAACCCCGCGCCATCTCACCGATTTAATCGGCTCCCTGTGTGATCTTACCTCGGGCAGTGGGGACAAGGGCACGCCAGTAGTTCATATTCAAGGCTACTTTGACAATTATACGACCAATAATATATAAAACATTTATTATAGAAAAAGCCCCTGATATTTGATTTCAGGGGCTTTTTTAGTAACAGCTGCGGTGCTCGCCAGAAACAATTCGGGTTAAAAATGCATCCGGAGTCGGTTCAAAACCAGAATGAACCGGAGAGAAGGCGGGTTTTAAGCTCACAAATGGCTGGCTTATATTCTATCCTTGATCATAACAAAGGCGGATACTACCAAGAGAATTCCAGTTATTCTGAAATAAAAAGCCATATATTTTATCCCTATTTTCTCTACCAATTTGGTGTTGGTAGACAGGCCCAACGGATAGATGGTTATGATTAGCCCCAAAATACCCAGCATGGCTAGTGCTCCTACCGGGAAAAAAATAGGATTTCCGGTTATTGTTTTCAGTGCCAGCGGAATAATGAGAGCAGCAATCATCCATAACAATACAAAACCTGTGAAACGATTGGCATTGGTTTTTTGCAATACTGCGAATTTATGAATCTTCTGTTTGCAGGCTTCTGAACAATAATCCAGTTCCTTGATTTTTTGCCGGTTCTGAATCCAAAAATGCACAGCGGTTTTTTTAGAGGCCCCTTCTTTTTTGCAATAGGCACAGCGGCTCATTTGATCACCTCGCATAGTTTTAGATAACTATTAAGCATTATAACAGATTGGTTATCCTTGTGATAGAATGAAGGGTGTTATTTGACACCTATAAATGAAAATGGTAAAAAAGAATGTAGAAATTGCTAGTATTCTTAATGATTTGAAATACTGTAAACAGCTGAACAGATTTTGAAAAGGATGAGGAGATATCAATATGAGCATGAACGATACGCCACAATCTACTAATTTTGTCCAAAGCATTATTAATGAAGACTTGAAGGCTAATAAAAACAAAGGCCGGGTACATACCCGTTTCCCGCCTGAACCTAATGGATATCTGCATATCGGGCACGCTAAGTCGATTTGTCTTAATTTTGGGCTGGCGGCTGACAACGGCGGTATCTGCAATCTGCGCTTTGATGATACTAATCCCAGCAAGGAAGATGTAGAATACGTTGATTCTATTCAAGCCGATGTAAAATGGCTGGGATTTGATTGGGATGAGCGTATGTTTTATGCTTCAGACTATTTTGATAAAATATATGCTTATACGATTGAATTAATAAGGGCTGGACGAGCCTACGTATGTGATTTAAGTGCCCAGGAGATTAAAGAGTATCGAGGTACTTTGACGGAACCCGGTCAGGAGAGTCCTTACCGTAATCGTTCCATCGAAGAGAATCTTGATTTGTTTACCAGGATGAAGGCAGGAGAGTTTGCGGATGGCTCGCGGGTGCTCAGAGCCAAAATTGATATGGCGTCGCCGAATATTAACATGCGGGATCCGGTGCTTTATCGGATTTTAAGAGCAACTCACCATCGAACTGGTGACAAATGGTGTATTTATCCGATGTATGATTATGCCCATCCCCTTTCTGATGCTATTGAAAACATTACTCACTCGGTGTGCACCCTGGAATTTGCCGATCATCGCCCCTTGTATGACTGGACGCTGGATATGGTTGATTATTCAGCGGAAGCAGATGGTCGTCCCCAGCAGATAGAGTTTGCCCGGTTGAATCTAACTCACACCGTAATGAGTAAGAGAAAACTGCGGGAATTAGTGGAGAACGGATATGTGAACGGATGGGACGACCCACGGATGCCAACTATATCGGGGCTTCGCAGACGAGGCTATACGCCGGAATCCATACGTGACTTTTGTGAACGCATAGGGGTAGCCAAGCGAGACAGCATAGTGGACATTGCACTGTTAGAGCACTGTATTCGTGAGGATCTGAATATGAGAGCACCACGAGTAATGGCTGTCTTGGAGCCGGTGAAGGTAATATTGGATAATTATCCTGAGGACCAGGTAGAGTGGTTTAAGGCGGAAAACAATCCCGAGAATCCAGACATGGGGACGCGCCAAATTCCATTTTCCAGGGAGTTATATATTGAACGCGAAGATTTTATGGAGGATCCACCCAAAAAATTCTTCCGATTATCGCCGGGCAAGGAGATACGGCTCAAGAGTGCGTATATCATAAAATGTGAACGGGTTATAAAAGACGAACAAACGGGTGCTATCCTGGAGCTACATTGCAGTTATGACCCTGAAAGCCGCAGCGGCGGAGCTACCAGCGGCCGAAAGATAAAAGGAACCTCACACTGGGTTTCTGCGGCCCATGCCATAAAAGCCGAAGTTAGACTGTATGATCACTTGTTCTTGCATGAAAAGCCTGACGATGAAGAAGATGGTCTTGATTATAAAGCGAAGCTTAATCCAGATTCACTCCGGGAATTAACCTCATGTTTGGTTGAACCCAGTGTGTCGGGGGCAAAACCTGGCTGCCGTTATCAGTTTATGCGCCAGGGGTATTTCTGCGTTGATCCTCTGGATGTAAATGAAAGCCGTTTAGTATTTAACCGCATCGTTTCACTTCGGGATACCTGGGCCAAAATAATGAAAGCAAACGGGTCTGGCACAGAAGCTTAAGGAAAATACCGGAGATATCGTTTCATAACATTATCTATTTAGGTAAACTATTAGCAAAAGGTAATGCTTCAATTGCCAATATTTGCAACATAAATCAGCCGTCCTGATATTTGGCTTTCAGGGCGGCATCTTTTTATGTAATAGCCTATCCTGATGACTTATCGTATATTTGCAGGGGCAATACAAATTGGCTAGATAAAAGCGGCGCTTTTTACAGTGAAAACAATGGAGTATACAGTTATAATAACAGATGTAATCAAACATTCATTCCCTAATTTTTTGGAAGGAGTTATCTACTTTACAACATTAGAGAAATACTACCCGGAATAAAATGATACGGTATCAAAGGAGATTATTACCTATGCAATTACATATATTAGCCAGTGGCAGTACCGGCAATGCTATTTTTATTGAAATGGGCGGGAGAAAAATTTTGGTTGATGCAGGAATTAGTGCCCGTCGTATTGAGCGGGGGCTATCAGAAGTGGGCATACCAATTAATAGCCTGGATGGGGTGGTAATAACCCATGAACATTCGGATCATATTAAAGGTATAGAGGTGCTGGTCAAAAGACATCGTATGCCGGTATATGCCAGGCCGGCTACCTGGGAGGGGATACCCTGCCGGGATAAGATTCCCCTGGAATGCCGAAGGGAGCTGGGGGATAGTCTGGATATGGGAGCAGTTAAGGTTGTACCTTTTGCAATTTCACATGATGCGAGGGATCCAGTCGGGTTCTGTTTTTATTACCAACAAACCAAATGGGTTGTGGCAACCGACCTGGGAGTAATTACGTCAACCGTTGAAAAGGCACTGTCGTACGCTGATGTGGCCATTTTAGAATCGAATCATGATATCCAAATGCTGCAGAATGGTCCTTATCCTCAATTTTTAAAACAGCGGATAAAAAGCAGACTGGGGCACCTTTCTAATCATGATGCCGGGCATATTTTGACCTGCACATCCCGACCGCCTTTAATGCATGTATTTTTGGCTCACTTAAGCCAAAATAATAACCTGCCTTCGCTGGCAGAGAATACGGTAAAAAAGGTGCTCCAGGAGGGTGGCTGTGCAGTCGGAGATGAGATTATCCTGCACCGTACTTACCCTGATCGTACCGTTAGTATGATTAAATAAGATCAGAAGGGTTGTTACTGAAAAAACAGGAGGTTATTATGAGCCTGGTAAATACGAGCTCCCAGCTAGTAAACTATTTATTCATACTAAATATAATTCTGGCTCTATTAGTTGTCGGGTTTGAAAGGCGTAACCCTACCGCAACGCTCAGCTGGCTCCTGGTAATGTTTTTTCTGCCGGGATTCGGCTTTATATTATATTTGTTCCTGGGACAGGACCTGCGCAGAAAGAGACTGTTTTATATCAAAGAAGGAGAAGAACGAGAGCTTTATCTGCAAGCCCAGCAGCAACATGAGCGTTTGGATAATAATTGGATAGATTTAAATGATTCAAACATCAACCCGTATAAGGATCTTATCCATCTGCACCTTACCAGCCATGCTCTATTTACTCAGGATAATAGCATAGAGGTATTTTACAATGGCCAGGATCTATTTAAGCAATTAAAGACAGATCTTGAACAGGCTCAGAAATTCATTCATATGGAATATTATAAAATACGCAATGACTTATTAGGAAAAGAGATACGAAATATTCTGGTCAGCAAAGCCCGGGCAGGGGTGGAGGTGAAATTTCTATACGATGGCATGGGATGTATGCAGCTGCCCAGATGGTTTTTCCGGCCCTTGATTGCAGCCGGAGGCAGTGCGGCCAGCTTTTTTCCGCCCCTTTTGCCCTATTTTAATTTGCGGCTTAACTATCGTAATCACCGCAAGATTTGTTTAATTGATGGAGATAAGGGTTATATAGGCGGATTTAATATTGGGGATGAGTATCTGGGAAAATCTCCGGAAATCGGGTTCTGGCGTGACACCCATCTGCGCATCCGGGGCAGTGCACTGGATTCCCTGGAATTACGTTTTCTGTTGGACTGGCGTTATGCAGCGGGAGAAAACTTTAGTGTACCCGACCGGTATTTTCCCAGCCATAGCAGACATGGCCAGACCGGAATGCAAATTGTATCCAGCGGCCCGGATTCCAAATGGAGTTCGATAAAACATGGATATTTGAAAATGATTAACAGTGCCCGTCGAAATATTTATCTGCAGACACCTTATTTTGTGCCCGACGATAGCATTCTGGAAGCGCTGAAGATTGCTGCCTTGTCAGGAATAGAAGTATACCTGACGATTCCCGGCAAATCGGATCACTTTTTTGTCCACTGGGCATCGATGTCATATGTTGGCGAGCTGTTAGAGGCCGGAGTGCGATGCTTTGCTTACAACCGCGGATTTATGCATAGCAAGGTGATAGTGACCGATGGGATGGTGAGCTCGGTGGGTACGGCCAACTTTGATATAAGAAGCTTTGAGTTGAACTTTGAGGTAAATGCTTTCATTTATGACGAAACAGTAAGCCGGGAATTGGAACAAAACTATAAAAGGGATCTGGAGGCTTGTACCGAGATTACCCTGGACGACTACATAAAAAGGTCGCTCTCAGTAAGAGTAAAAGAAGCCGGCTGTCGCTTGCTGTCGCCATTGTTGTAAAGACACTCTATATCCAGATAAATCAAACCGCGGCTAGTTGCAGTTGGTCACACCAACAGCAATGAATCCAGTAAGTATTTACTTAATTGACGAGCAGTTTCTTCAAAGCTCAGGTTGTTGCTTAAAATAAAGTCAGGATTTAATACCGCCTGAATAGAAGCCAGGATTATAGCGGTAACAATACGGAGGTCTAAGTCCTGGCTGAGAGGTTTTTGTTTATGGCTATAGATAAAATTCAGGACCGTCCGGACTTGTTCTAGCCGAAACCGGTCTATCTTATTCCACAGGTGGGGATAGTACTGTTTTAAGTCCGCAAAACTTCGGGAGTTGGTTAGAAATTGGCCATGAACAAAGAGATACTTTAATATTTCGGATAAAATACGGGCGGGATCCTTCTCGCTTTTCATTATGCGAGCGGCCTCATCCGCCACCTCAGCCATAAAGGTATCCAAGGTTGCTTCGATGACCGCTTCTTTGCCGGAGAAATAGCGGTAAAGCGTTCTTTTGCTGACACCTGCAGTTGCTGCCAAATCATTCATATTAACATTATGAAAGCCCTGTGTACGGGCCAGGTTGCGGTAAGCTGCAATTATTCTCGATTTAATATCCATATCGTCAATGCTCCTGTTAGGCTATTTTTTTCTTAAACTTGACAATGCTGATGGTTAAAAATACCAGAGAGAAGACCAGCAATACGGTTACCTGCCCCATCAGATATTGATATCCGACTCCTTTTAGAATTATGCCGCGGATGATGTCCAGGTAATAAGTCAACGGGATTATCGCACTCAAATAGTAAATGACAATGGGCATGGCATCACGGGGAAACAAGAAACCAGACAGCAGAATGCTGGGCAGCATTACAAAGAAAGACATCTGAAAGGCTTGCATCTGGTTTTTGGCAACGTTTGAAATCATCAGGCCCAGACCCAGTGAGGCGGTAATAAAAAACAGAGTGAGGAGATACAACTCCAGCAGGCTTCCACGGATTGGAACATCAAAGACCCAGACTCCTACCAGAAGGGCTACGGTTATCTGCATATATCCCATAACCACGTAGGGTACAATCTTGCCGATCATCATTTCATAAGATTTAATCGGAGTTACCATTAGCTGTTCCAGGGTGCCGCGCTCGCGCTCCCGTACAATGGTTACAGCGGTAAGAATCATCATGGTCAGGGTAACAATTATACCCAGGATAGCCGGCACCATATAGTAAGCTGTAATGCCGTCAGGATTATACCAGGGGCGGACCCTTATATCATAAGGCGCGCCGCTTAAACTCATTTTATTAAACAGGACTTGCTGTGACTTTATCAGCCCAATAGAGTTGGCAATAGCAATAGCCTGATTAGCCACCATATTATCGCTGGCATCAACAATTACCTGTACAGGTGCTGATTCACCTCGCCTGACTTTATCGGCAAAATCAGGTGAGAAGATAATGCCTGCTTTTGCCTTACCGCTGTCAATAGTATCAGTTACCCCATCAAAACTATTGACGGCATAGGTTACGTCAAAATAGCCGGATGAGGAGAAGGCGCCTAGCATATCTCTGCTTTCCGGGGACAAAGACTGATCAAAGACCACGGTTGAAATATGTTTAACCTCGGTTTGAATAGCATAACCAAATAATAACAGTTGTACCAAGGGGATCATAAAGATCAAGCCCAGGGTCATGCGATCTCTGGACATTTGCAATACTTCTTTTTTCATAACTGCCATAATCCTGCTCATATTACCTCATCTTCCTTCCTGGCCAGAGCAACAAAGACATCTTCCAGGGTAGGTTTTATTGGCCGGGGTTGAACGCCGGTTAAATCCTGCAAGGCAGAAATGTCTCCTGGCTCCTTTAGTAAAATATGAAGGAACGAGCCATGCATGCTGCATTCCTGCACAAAAGGCTGGGTTTTCAAGTGCTCCAGCTGATCCATAGGGGACAATAATTCCAGTTCCACCATTTGACCATGGATAATATCTTTTTTGAGATTATCCGGGCTGTCAAAAGCCATCAGTTTGCCGTTAGATAAAAATGCAATCCGGTCGCAGCGCTCAGCCTCATCCATAAAATGAGTGGTGACAATAACAGTAGTGCCAAGGTTGGACAAGTTCTGAATGATATTAAAAAACTGCCGGCGGCTGGTGGGACTAACGCCGCTGGTGGGTTCGTCCAGAAATAATAAAGAAGGACGGGAAATGACGGCGCAGCCCAACGCTAAACGTTGTTTCCAGCCTACACTTAGAGTTGCTGCGACAGAGTCTTTGCGTTCTGCTATATCAGCCAGGTTTAACATTTCCGCAATCCTCGCTGATCTTTGCCGGCGAGGGACGCTGTAGATGCCGGCATAGAAATTAAGGTTTTCAATAACACTTAGATCTTCATAGAGACTAAATTTCTGTGACATATACCCCAGGTTTTTTTTAATCGTATCTGAGTCACGCAACAGATCATAGCCAAGTATTGTAGCGTTGCCGGAGCTGGGTGCCAGGATGCCGCATAGCATCCGAATGGCTGTGGATTTGCCAGCTCCGTTGGGCCCTAAAAAACCACATACCTCACCGGTGCGAATACTCATGGTCAAGCCGTCTACTGCGGTGAAATTACCAAAGACTCGGGTGAGATCGCGGCTTATAACAGCAAATTCCACTAGACCACCTTCTTTTCCGCCAGAAGAGCAAAAACGTCCTCCATGGAAGGGGCTGCTTCACTAATCGACACCAGGGTAATATTTTTCGCGCGCAGATGTTCTTGGATCGCTAGTGATGCAGCTGAAACGTCATTCACAACTACCTGGTACTTATAACCGGAAAAGGAAACGTCTATCAATTGAGGCAGGTCGTTTAATATATAAGGATCTCGAACCAGGGCTCTTACTTCCAGTATGCGGTAGCCAAATGATTTTCTCAGCCCGGTGGGAGAATCAAAGGCCCTAATTTGGCCTTCGTTCATAAAAGCCACTTTATGACATAGTTCTGCTTCATCCATATATGCGGTTGAAACCAGGACGGTCATCCCCTCCTGATTTAAACGATATAGAATTTTCCAAAATTCCTGGCGTGATTTTGGATCTACTCCGTAAGTAGGTTCATCCAATACCAAAAGCCGGGGACGGGTAATCAGGGCACAGGTTAGTGCCAACTTCTGTTTCATCCCACCGGAAAGATTATCGGCATAGCGTTGTTTAAAAGCACTGAGATCGGTAAGGGTCAGGATCTCCTCAGCGCGTTTGGTTAAGGTTTGTTTATCTAACTTATACATGGCAGCGAAAAAATTGATATTTTCCATTACGGTCAGGTCCCCGTATAAACTAAAACGCTGAGGCATGTAACCCAGGTTTTCCTTGGCTTGTTCCATTTTGGTAACTGGATATCCTGCCAGGATAACCTCTCCTTCATCCGGGGTGATCAGACCACATATCATACGCAGGAGAGTGGTCTTCCCCGCGCCATCAGGACCTACCAGTCCCAAAATGGCGCCTTCGGGCACATGCAGGGCTACATTTTCGACTGCCTGGACATAGCCGAATGATTTACTTAATCCACGGGTAATTATCAACTAAGCAACCTCCTCAGTTTCTTGCCTTAATGAGGATAACACTCTATGAATTGCTGGCAATAAGAGTAAAGTAGAGAATTGGCTAAAAGTCCTTTTGCCATGCAGATAAACAAATTCAACTGCTAGATGCGTTCAAATATGACATCGGCTGGCATTCCCGGTTTAAGAACGCCGCTTTGGTTGTCAACGCTGATTTTAACCGCAAACACCACATTAGTTCTTTCCTGCTTAGTTTGGATAGTTTTAGGCGTAAATTCCCCTTGAGAAGCTATATGGGTGACTAATCCGCTATATTGCGTATTATCTCCGCTAATAGTAAAGTGAACCGTCTGTCCCAGTTTGACTGCCGGAAGATCATCCGTAGGAATGTAGACTTTTATCCAAAGTCTGCTGAGATCGGCAATAGTAGCCAGAGGAACTCCCATTTGCACAAATTCACGAGGTTCATAATGTTTGCTTAAAATAGTACCAGCGATTGGACTATAGATTTTCATATCCTCCAGCATACTTTCGGTTGCCTTCAAAACGGCTGTGGATCGTTCAACTTCAGCCGCTGCACCGCTTACCTGCGAGGGGCGGGTTCCTTCCTGGAGCAAACTCAGCCTTGCCTGGGCAACCTCGAGGAGGTTTTTCTTTAAATTAAAGTTTACTCTAGCCTGATCCAGTTGTAGTTGAGATAGTGCGCCTTCATTGAAAAGACTTTCCAGCCGGTCAAGATCAATACCAGCCTGATCCAGATTAATCTGGGCGATATTTACATTAGCAATAGCTTCCTTGACTTCTTGGCCGCGGGCTCCTGAGCCCAGATCAGCCAACTTGGCTTCAGCTACTAAAACGCCTAATGCATCTCTTTCTTTCTGAGCAGTGAGGTCGCTGCGGTTCAGGACCGCTAAAAGCTGATCTTTGGCAACCAGGTCGCCTTCCTTTAAGTCCATGGAGGTAATGGTTCCGACCGACTTGGTGTGTAAAGCTACGGTTGTAGCTTCAATGGTACCTGTGGCGGAAAGGCTGTACTCAGCAGCGGTGAAATATTTCATATAGACCCAATATGATCCCCCTGCCAACAGGAGCAGCAGAAATATGACCAGGGGTTTCCAGAGATTCTTTTCCATTCCCGACCTTCCTCCTAACCGGTTTGCTATTAGCTAGTATAAATAAAAAATAGGGCATTAAGTAAACTAAAACAGTAGACATAGTATACTTAAAAATATAATAACATTAGAATTGTTATAGGGCAAGCAATTAACAGGCGGGGAAAGGTTAAAAGGTGTTTAAGCTGCCAGCAGCTAAACAAGCAAGGTTTTGCGCCCAGAAAAACAGGGCTGGTAAAAAAAGGCTGCCAGTCTTTAAGCAAAGACCGGTAATGATAATTGTGTTAGAACATCCGTACACGTGTATGGATATCTGACCAGTCATTATATGGTATAAAGACTGGGGCGGAATAAAAATCAATCCAGATTTCTGGAGAAAGCATTACTGCCAATAGTAACGTCCTCGGCCAAAAACTCTTCCAGGGTACCATCTGCCAGCCTGACCAAAAGGCCGCCGTTTTCGCTTATATCTTCGGCTTGGCCAACGATATTTTCGGTTTCCTTTTTTATAGTAATAGTGCGACCGATGATAACATTATTCTGGAGCCAATGACGGCGTACAAAAGGATGCCCTTCTTTTAAAAAGTTTTTATAATAATCATCCCAGATAGTAATAAAATCGGTAAGAAGACTAAGCCGGGAGAAGGGTCGGCCGGCTTCGAGTTTTAAGGAAGAAGCAGTTTGCAGACAATCAGCCGGCAGATCAGTATGATCAAGGTTAACGTTTATTCCAATGCCGATAATTACATGGGCGAGGCTGTCTTTAGGGAAAAAACTTTCAGCCAGTATGCCGCATACCTTTTTGCCATTAATGAGAATATCATTAGGCCATTTAATCCCGGCCTCACAACGGCTGGATTTTTTTATGGTCTCCGCTACGACTGCGGCACAGAGCAATGTAAGCTGGGGAATAGATTTCCGGTTGATGTCAGGGCGGAGGATTATTGTCATTAAAAGACCCTTGGCAGGAGGGCAAACCCACTGGCGATTCATTCTGCCCCTGCCTTTTCCGGCATGCTGGTATGAGCTGAGGACAATTGTACCTTCGGGTACATCGGTTAAAGCAATAATGCGGGCCATATTGTTGGTGGAAGATACCTGCCGATAAAAGTAGATATCTTTTCCCAGTATATTAAGATGTTTATGAGGCAAAGCAGCCTCAGCGGGAAAGTTTTTCGTTAGGTTTGACATTGGTTTGAGATCCTCCTGTTCCAGGGCATTGCATTATTTACGTAGTAAGTGAAAAAGCCACTTTCTCATGATCGCCTTTGGCCTGAATACCAACGAGGCGATCATAAGCAAAGTGGCCATTATAGTAATAAGGAGATAATAACTAATTGAATTTGTTATCCATTAGTTAATCATTAATTCCTAGCGGTTAGGTATTTGACCCATTTCTATTCTGGCAACAATTTGTGAATGGATATTGGAGGTTCCTTCCAGAGTCTCAAACTGCTTGGCATCGCGTAGCCATCTGCCGCAAGGATACTCAGTTGAGTAGCCATAAGCTCCATAAATCTTCATGGCTGCGTTGGCGCCGTTAACTGCTGCATGACAGCCAGCTAACTTGGCTATCGAGGTAGCCTGTGAGCTGGGCATTTTATTTTCCTTTAACCAGGCAGCATATAAGCACAGCCATTTAGCAGCTTCATCTTCTATCTTCATATCAGCCAGCTGTTGCTGGATCATTTGATAATGGCCGATTGGTTTGCCGAATTGGGTACGTTCCATAGCATACTGAGCGGCACCTTCCGTACATGCTGCACCCAGAGATGCTCCGCCTGTGGCACAACCCATGCGGGTATTGCCCAGCTGCCACATACAAATCTGGAACCCTTTGCCCAATGGTCCTAAGAGGTTTTCTTTGGGAACTATTGCGTTCTCGTAAACCATTTCTGAAGTCGGAGCAGGCCACATACCAACTTTGGAGTGAATAGGATTTCTGGTAACGCCAGGAGTATTATCATAATCAATAATGAAACAGGATAGTCCTCTAGCTCCGGCGCCTTTTTCAGTTACGGCATAAAGCAGACCGGTGTTGCTGTAATGTCCGCCGGATATCCACATCTTGGTGCCGTTAATCAGCCAGTGATCACCCTTATCTTCAGCAAAAGTCTTCATGGCGGCAACATCGGAGCCGACATTAGCTTCGGTCATAGCAAAGCTACCAACACTTGATCCATCTAACAGTGCGGGGATATATTTTTGTTTTTGCTCTTCGGTGCCATACTGATTAATAGTGAAAGCAGGACCCCAGCAGTTGCCGCTGATGGCCAGTCTCCAGGAAGTATGA
>JAQVWS010000058.1 GCA_028709585.1 Syntrophomonas sp.
CATGAATAAGATTCGTGCCCCGATGGCGAGTAAGGCCACGCCAAGGATATCAATATAATGAAAAGGCATTTTTTTCATTCCAAAAGCTCCGCAATTATCTATACACAGAGCTGTGATCAATTGGGCGATGATTATTGCGGTTGTAGCATTGCCAACCCCTATTTCCGGCATTGACTTTACTACCGCAAAAATAATCAAAACATTTAGAACTCCACCCAGATAAACATACCAAGGAGCGCTTCCTGCTTTAGCTAGGTTGCCAAAGCCAATCCCTAAAACTACTATGATAATTAATGATGTTGCTGTACCCAATAAATGAACAATAAAGGTTGATTCCCATACCCCTATGATTTTTCCCAGAGCAGAATTCAAGGTTCCCTGAAGTGCCATTGCAGCTCCTGACAGGGCAGCAATAGCTAAATATATTAGATTTGGCATAACTGGTTTATCTCCTTCTAATTTTAGGTTTATTGTCCACCAGTCTGCCTAATTTATACCTCATACAAAAGTTGCGGCTAAGATAATAACAATGCCAAGATAGAATCCCCATCTGCCGCTTTGGAGATCTTTTTGTTTCGCCTGGGGCCAGAGTTGAAATAAAACCAGATATAACATGATACCTGAAGCCATCCCTAATAAAAGAGGAATTAAAGAGGGCAACTCATATATCAGGCTTTTGCCCAGAATCGTTCCTAAGGGTGTAATCAAAGCTACGGCCAGGATCTGCATAAATACCCTAAGCTTTTTAACCCCTGCCATTATTAAAGGTGCGGCAATTGCCATACCTTCAGGTATATTATGGATCCCGATACCCAAAGCAATCACCATTCCAGTTCGGGACTTCATCTCTTCGCCCAGTGCGATCGCCATACCTTCAGGCAGGTCATGCATAGCGATACCCAACATAATTAAATAGCCCAATTTAGATAAAGTACGGGGTGGGCTGCTCTTATTAGAGATAATCAGGTCTCCTGCGATCATTAGCAATACCCCCGATAAGGCACCTGAAAAGACCTTTATATAGCTCTCGTAAAGAAATGCCGAAGGAAGAATATCAAATACTACTACCGCTGTCATGACTCCAGCGGCCAGGCCAAGATAAAAAGCCAGGCTTTGCGAGTTCCAATCTTTCTTGGCAAAAATAAACAAGGCCCCTAATACAGTACCTAAGCCCGCATAAATGCCCCATACCATACTGTCATGCAACTTACACACCCCATCTGCCCACAATATATACCATGTTTATGAAACATATGAGATGCTTATTCTGCCAATCTAAATACTCAAATAATAGATTTCAAAACAATTACCTATTGTCATATTTATCATCTAGCTTACATATTTTACTAACATAGGAGGTGTTGTTGATGAGAAATAAAATACCCGTAGAATTAAAAGGACTGGGTGGAGCAATAATTCTTGCCTTGCTGCTCTGCGTTACAGCATCAATAGTGGTTTATTATACTGCATTACAGGAGACCCTATTAAACCCCCTGGGAAAGATAATACTGGTATTAAGCGTGTTTACCGGCGGCTGTTATGTGAGTAAGGCTTATGGCAATAAGGGATTAGTGCGGGGAGCAGCTTTTGGCATCATGTTTTTTATACTTATGTTTATAACCACGCTTATCTATAATCCCTCCCACATCTATTTCAAAGGATTTGCCTACACTCTGACCGTGTGCATCGTATCCGGCGGAATCGGGGGCATCTTAGGAATAGGCCTGAGCGAAGAAAGATAGTTATTTTAGGTGAGAAAGGTTAAAACACAAGCAAACGGATAGTCCGTAATTGAGTATGTCAATAAACGGGCTTTCCGTTTTATAATTTAGCTATTAACTTTTGGGCAATTCAGTTATCCGAGAAAACCCTCTCTTCTTAGGTCCTTTTGAATTCGGCTCCAGAGCAACAAGAAAGCCTATTCCGTTTAACCCCAAAATCTCATTAAGAAACCCCGTATAAAATTCGGAAGACGAATATAATAAACCCTCATACTATCACCCCTTTATAAGACTTTTTTACATATTAGTCTTGGCAGCAGTTTTAATTAACTACCTTATGATATGAAGGGATGATGAAAAATGTTACCTTTTCGAATATATTGAGGCAATGTTATCCCCATAGCTCCAGTTGCATCTTGAGGTCTTTTCTGGACACCGCAAGCAGGTTTTTTATAGGTATGCTATTTTTGAGAACTTCACCATAGCGCCGGTTTATTAACCTGGTATCCAGCACCACTGCCACGCCGCGATCGTTCTCACTCCTGATTAAGCGGCCTACTCCCTGTTTGAAGCGCACTGCCGCATCAGGCAGCATGAAGTTAGTAAAACTGTTTTTACCCTGCATTTTATAATATCGGTCCCAGGCATTGCAGTAAGGGTCTGCGGGCGAACGGAACGGCAGTTTAACAATAACCAGACATTTGAGTATTTCTCCTTTCAGGTCAATTCCTTCCCAAAATGTCTCGACTCCCATTAAGATACTGTTGGTATGCTCCTTAAATTCCTCTACCAGAGTGGCGAATTCTCCATCTTCATGCTGAACCAGCAGATTCAGTCCCTGAACTTCACAAAACGGGCGCAGTTCAGCGGCTGCCTCCTGCATATGCTTTTTGGAGGTAAACAGAACCATGGTCTGTCCTCTCTGAGCCGCAAATATATCGCTCAGCACCTTATTGGCCTCCCGGCTGAAGGATGGGCTACCCGGGTCAGGCATATCCCTTACCACGTAAAGGCAGGCCTGTCTCTGATAATCAAAAGGCGATTCCTCCAAAAGGGTTTCAATTTTCCCTTCCCGCTCATAAAGATTTAAACCGTTGCGGTCTATGAAATGATCGAAGCGATCTTCTATAGCCAAAGTCGCCGACACCATTATCAAAGCTTTAAGTTTTTGATAAAGCTGCTGATTAAGTCTCTCACCGCCCTGCACCCCAGCTGAACATATGGCGACTACTTTGCCTTTCAGACATTCCATCCAGCTTATACCCTCTTCAAAACTGATTTCCTCCATTATTATACAAAAGGCGGTATCATCTATTTCCTGCAGGGCGTTTATAATTCCAACCAGGTCACTGCCTTCAGCCTGCCCTTCCAGTTCCAGGGCTAAATCTCGCAGTCTACTAAGCAGCAGGTCAAAATTAGGTTTATACTCTTCTCGATATATATCATGCATAGCTGTAAACCACTTGCGGTTTTTATCTCCTGGGTTAATTATATGACTGAAGTTAAAATCATCTCCATATCTCAGCCCCCGGGTCACAATCTCAAATAACTGCCGGGTCAGTTTTATGGTCTTTTCCACAATAATTCCAGTCTCGTCAATGATTTCACTAAGATGGGCATAATTGCTGCGCAGATGAAAAAGGTAACCTCGTTTGGAACGTTTGTCTTTAACAAATAATAATTCCAGGATATTGAGAGTATCATATAGGGAAAAACGGTGGGCCAACCGGTCAAAAGATTCTTTGTTAAAGGTATGAGCTTCATCAATAATCAAGTATTCAAACTCTGGTAAAATACTGTTATCAACCAAAATGTCTGATAACAGCAAAGCATGATTGGTGATAATAATATCAGCTTTGTTCATGTTTTTTATCATTTTTAAGCGAAAACATTTATCTTTGTAGGTGCATAATTCCCGCTGGCAGTTATTCCGGTCAGCCGCAATCAAACCCCAGTATTGCATCAGTTCCTGCTTTAAAGCCAGTTCTTTGCGATCACCGCTTATAGTGACCTCTGCCCAGCTCAATATTGCTTCAATGAAATCTGTTTCGCCTGGCTCCAATCGTTTTTTACCCGCTAGTATTTGCTGGTATTTATGCCAGCAAATAAAGTTATCCCGCCCTTTGACTTCGGTGTATTTCAAGCCATACCCCAAAACCTTTTCCAGTTCCGGCAAGTCGGCAGCAATTATCTGCTGCTGCAATGCCTTGGTCTTAGTGGATATGACTACCTTGTCCTGGTTCTGTTTAGCCCAGATTAAAGCTGGAACCAGGTACGCATAGGTTTTCCCCACTCCTGTTCCGGCCTCAGCCGCTAGAAATACCTCATCTGCAAAGGCTCGGGCTACTGCGCTGGCAAAATGTATCTGCTCCTTCCGGTGGACAAATCCTTCCATACATTGTTCCATTTTACCGCCGGGCTTCATAAGGCTTTCTACCAGTTCTTGATAATTATTCATTATCGATCCTTTCCGTATTGGTTTTACCATCGGCAATCCTAACCTTATATACGCCCGCAACTTCCACCAGGTTGCTGCTCAAAACAGCTTGGGAAGATTTCATATCATTTAAGGCAACTTTGATTGCCAATCCGCAGCTGGTGGATATCTCCCGGGGGGTGGGCATAATCAAAAAATTAGCGGATGCGTTTTTCAATGCCCGCTCCGCTTTTAACGCTTGGGATGTTGAAATAAAAGTAAACACACCATACTCCTTGGATTTAAACAGATTATCCATTAAAGCATCTCCTGCACTTATAGATTATATTCTGATACTTTTTTAAAAGTAGCCTTACTGTGCCCAATCAACTTATCACCGGCATAAACATATCCCTCAGTAAATATTAAGCTTTTGCCAGCCTTTAGGACTTTGCCCCGGGCAAGTATCGCATCCCCCACCTTGGCTGATGCAGTAAAGGAAGTGGAAATATCCACTGTTGCGCCAACGATGCCCAAGGTTCTAATAGCGTTACCCATTGCAGCGTCAACTATGGAAATCATTAAACCTCCCTGGATCAATCCAATTCCATTTTTATGTTGGGGGCCTGGTACAACCTTAAATTCCGTATAACCGGAGCTTAATAGCAGCAGATCTAAACCAAGCAGATTATAAAATCCAGTTTCAGATATTGATTTTTGCAGATAATTGAAAAGCTTTTCATCCAGGCCATCATTAATCACTTCCAAGCTAATTGCACCTCCTGGTATTTGTTTATAAAAGTAATTATATCATTTTCTCATAAATTTTTTATAATTGCGCAAGATATCAGCAGGAAGGAGGTATCATATGGTTCGTGACTGGCGCATATTATTGTTTCCTCTTTTTATCGTGTTCTTATTCATGGCAGTATTTTTCATTTTCCAAAGCAAACAGCCAGACCCAAAACCTGTCCCTGAAGCAGATGATATTCACGCCGAAAATGCTGACCCGGCCCAAACCGAGCCGAAATGGTATGTCCAATTCTCAGTAAGCGGACAAAAGGCAACTTATTATACCGAGGCTCCCCAGGCTCCGGCTTCTGCTTCCTCTCATGGATATTTTCTGGGTTCGGGAGCCGTCCATCCCCTTTATCCTATAAATGACGGAGGAGATGCCCTGAAGCCTATTATTCCCTTTGGTACTGTTCTATACCTTTCTGCGCCGGTGGAAATCCAGGGCAATAACTATAACTCCCTGGTAGTCAATGATACCGGTGATGTATATTATGGTTTGTGGCGCAATTATCCATATTGGGTGGATATATATGCCGGTCAGGCTAATTATTATACAAATAAAGAAGCTTATAAATCCGGAGTAAAACTAGTTGATTATTACTGGTATCAGCCCTGGATCTAGTCTAATTACTCTGGGGCCGGGGGCTTTTTCTTTTATCATCCGATTCATACCTGACCCGGTTAGAACAAAAATCGCATATGTATGTACCCGGCTTTTCTTTATCACTCATTTTTTTATAGTCTTTGTTGTCTTCTTCTAATTGATAGTTTTTACCGCACATCATACATCGGGCATTTATATAATTCATAAATTTCTCCCCCCTTGTTTATAGATATAGTATGAGTAAGTGAACAATTCCTTCCGGGAATGTCTCGCGGTATATACCTGACCACCGGTGCGGTTTCCATCAATTGCTGCTCTCTTCATCAGTAATTATTTTGATAAAAAGAACCCTTTGATAATTAAATGAGCCTATAATTCTGCCCTCCTGGTCATACATATAATTTAAAGAAGAGCCCCCGATATATATTTCTCCATTTTTCTCCAGGCCCAGGCTTCTTACATAACATTCAATTTGTTCTTTATCCGTAAATTGAATCAGCACTTTTATTAATGGTTCTTCCTGTTTTCCGGTTATTGGCAGCAGCTGTTTATAGTCTGTATTGCAGCCTGCAGTTCCTAGAAACATAAACCCCATCAGACATACTATAATTACCCGCTTTATTACCCTCACCCTTATACCCTCCTTGACCTTCTTCTCAATCCGCTGTCACTGGCTGCCGCCGCTATGGTCTTGTTTCCATATATTGATTGGCCCTTGCGGCTCCAATGACTCAGTTTTTTATTAACGAGATAGTGAATACTGCCCGGGGTAAATTGGTCTGCTTTTTCTTCCTCACTGGCAGGTATACCGGTTAATATCTCCAAGCCTTCATTTACATTTTTAACTGCCCAGATTGTAAACAGTTTATCTTTTACGGCTTTTATGATTTCTTCATCAAGCATAAGGTTGGCTATGTTGTGGCGGGGGATAATCACCCCTTGCTGTCCATCCAGACCCCGTTCTTTACATACCCGGAAAAAACCTTCTATTTTCTGATTTACTCCGCCTACAGCCTGGATTTCACCATTCTGGTTTACGGAGCCGGTAACAGCTATTCCTTGTTGTAAAGGCACTTCTGCCAAACTAGATAGCAAAGCATATAATTCCGCACTGGAAGCGCTATCTCCTTCAATACCTGAGTAACTCTGCTCAATAGTAAGGCTGGCCGACAGGGACAGGGGCTTATCCTGAGCGTACTGTGACCCCATATAACCGTTTAAAGTGAGTACTCCCTTGCTATGAATGCTTCCGCTGAGATAAATCTCCCTTTCAATATTGACCAGACCCTTTTCACCCATGAAAGTCTTGGCGGTTATGCGGACTGGTTTCCCAAATTGATAATCACCCATTTGATAAACAGCCAGCCCATTCAGCTCTCCAATTCTGCTGCCGCTGACATTTATCATCAGCGTACCCTGCTGTATGTACTCCTGCAACTTCTCCTCTATGGCTGCAGAACGATATTGCTTCTCTTTAATTGCCTTCTCTACATGTTCTCCACTTGCTAATTCAGCCTTGTCATAAGCAGCCCAAGAATTGGCCTCATAAATAATCTCTGCCAGCTTATTAAAAAGAGTAGTAAGTTTACCCTGATCATCCGCCATTCTGCTGGCATAATCAATAACCCTGGCAACCGCTGGCGGTGTAAAATGACGCAGTTTTTCGGCATGACAGACGGAACTAATAAACCTTGCATAGTCCTTCATATGACGCTGAGTGCGATTCATATCCATATCAAAATCAGCCTTTATTTTAAACAGCTTCTGGAATTCTTCATCGTGTGTATAAAGCCAGTAGTAATATAATGGATCACCAATAAGGATCATTTTTATATCAATGGGTATAGCTTCCGGCTGCATCGTTTCGCTGTTGCCCCAACCTAAAGTTTTGCCGATGCTTTCCACCACGATTTCCTTGTTCTTGATTACCCGTTTAAGTTTATCCCAAACATAGAAATTCTTAATAATATCATTAATATGCAAGACCAGGTATCCACCGTTGGCTTTATGTATAGCACCTGGTTTAATCCTGGAAAAATCTGTGGTAAGAACTCCGAATTCGCTTTCAAACTCAATCTGTCCGAATAGATTGGCATAGCTGGGATTAGTCTCAAAAACTACTGGAGCATGCTTAAGACTTGAATTATCAACTATCAGGTTGACCTGATATCTCCTGAGTAAGGCTCTTTTATCCATTTTTCGCAACAAATTGAAGGGCGATTCTTCTTCGTTGGTTCTGAACATATCCAAATTATTTAGCACATCCTGATGCATCTCCTGCAAGTAGGATGAAATCTCCGGATTTGTCTTATATCTGTTAAATAATATTTCAAAATTCGGCATAATAACACTGCGGGCTGTTTCCAATTCCAATGCTTTGATTTTTTCTTTAATCATTTTTTCTATTTCTTTATATTGGCGAAATGATTCATTTATTTTATCCTGTACAACAGCGCTCTTTTTCATCAACTCAGCCCGTTCGTCCTCCGATAAGGCCATGTATACTTCCTGGCTCATACTCTCGCCATCCTTGAGGGGGACGCTGTTTACTCCATTTTGCGTGCGAGCTATGGAAAAACCGTATGAATGAGCTTCTTCTTCTAAATTCAGATAAATGCGATTGGTTTTTTCCACAAAATTGTTTACTATAGCACTCTTTTGCTGTTCAAACTCTTCGCCTTCAAAGGCTTTTATGATAAGTTTGATAACCATTTCGATATTTTCAGCAACATCCTTTTTAAATTCTTGCCCCATTCCAGCTGATATTTGCAGTACTCGCGGAGTCTCAATATTAGTGAAATTATTTACATAACACCAATCTGATGGCACCGGCTTATTCATAGCCTTTTCATTCAGCATTTTCCTGGCCAGAGTCGTTTTTCCGGTTCCAAAATAACCCGCTAAGTATATATTATAGCCTTCAATATTCATATCCAATCCAAAGGCAAGCGACCGAACCGCTCTATCCTGCCCTATTATTCCCGGTAAAGGTGGTATCTCAGACGTGCTGCTAAATTTAAAAAGGGATGGTTTACAGTTTTTCGATAGATTATTGACTTTAACCCGGTATTTGTTTAAATCCAACCTGACACCCCCATGTATTGATAGGCCTGTAACTGCCCTGATTATTATTTATTTACATCTTAATTCCTTCTATTAAAGAATAATACCATATTTTTCAGCTGAAACGTTAAAGCTCCCGGTTAATTATTGATGCAGGAGCTTGTAAGGTTTGTATCCTATTAGTTTTTATAGACTTGTTATTATAAATACCGGCCAGGGATTGCTGCTGGCCAATACCTTTTAATCCCACCATGAGCGCCTGAAACGGTCCGATATGCCATCCTCCTTGGAATAGGTTTCGTTGATTATCCATTCCATGTTGGGCAGATGCATAAAACAAATATCCTGGGGCACATTATTTTTCATAAAAGCCATACTGCTTTGCCGCGGGCAGTATTCAGAAGCAACCTGGCCCGTATCATGGCAGATATTTAATAATTCCACCTGGGCTGGTTTCGCAAAATCTTCCTCTGGGAGTTTGCTAGACGCGTCGTGAATGAAACTAGCCCAGATTGGCCCAGCGGCTGAGCCTCCATATAAATTGGCCGCTTTGCCTTTATCATAGCCTACCCACACTGCACAACATAGCTGCGGTGTATAACCTACAAACCAAGCATCGTTCTTATTATCTGTCGTTCCCGTTTTACCAGCAGCTGGCCGCCCTGCTTTAGGTTTTAAACTAGCTCCTGTGCCTCCGGGCTCCAAGACTCCAGCCAGCATATTGGTAATAATATATGCGTTTTCCGGGCTGACCACCCTTTTCTGCTGGGACTGGTTTTCTTCCAGTAAATTGCCATTCTTGTCCACAACCTTTAACAGATAGGCGGGTGGATTATAAACTCCCTGGTTGGCAAAAACGCTGTAACCGGCCGCCATGTCAATAGGGCTTACTTCATTTGAACCCAATGGCAAAGATAAAATTGGTTTTATGTTATTAAACCCAAATTTCTCAGCATGACGGGCTGCCTCCTTCACCCCTAATCTATCTGTTAAGGCAACCGCCACCACATTGTCGGAGATCATTATAGCCTCATGCAGAGTAAATTCTTGCCAGTGGTAAGGCTCCTCCCCATAATCAGTCGGCTTATAGGTATCACCAGTAATTAGTTTGTATTCTTTTTCTTCACACATCATCATGGTGGCCGGGGTTAAACCCCATTCTACCGCCAGAGAATATACAAAAGGCTTAAAGGTCGAGCCTGGCTGCCGCTTGGAATAAGCCCGATTATAATTTGAGGCATTGTAATCACGTCCCCCGACCAGTGCCCTGATTTGGCCATTGTTTACATCCATGGCCACCAGAGCCAGCTGCAGATTAGCATTTTGTTTCTTCATACCTTCCAGATAGGCATTATTGGCAGCCTTCTGCATATCCAAATCCAAGCTGGTATATACCTTAAACCCGCCTTGATAGACCATGCTGTCACCATACTTGTCTCGCAAATAGTCTCTAACCATAGCTATAAAATAGGGAGCATCACTATCGGCAAACTTAGCTCGCTGGTATTTAATAGGCTCCTCCAGAGCAGTCGCTTTTTCTGAGGCGGAAATCATGCCTTCTTCAACCATCCTCTGCAAAACCAGGGTTTGTCTTTTTTTAGCTTCTTCCGGATTTACATAGGGGTCATAATAGTTTGGGCTCTGAGGAAGTCCAGCCAGGATTGCAGCTTGAGCCAGGTTTAAATCCTTGGCCTTTTTACCTAAGTAGGTTCGCGATGCTAACTCTACTCCATAAGCCCCCTGGCCAAAATAAATGCTATTGCAATACATAGTCAGGATTTCATCTTTACTATATGTCTTTTCCAGTAAGAATGCATAGTACAGTTCTTTTACTTTTCGATTCCAGGTGCGTTCATTACTAAGGAAGAGAGTTTTAGCCGTCTGTTGGGTTATAGTACTGCCTCCGGCCACGATCTTACGTGCTTTCAGATTTAAAATAGCGGCTCTTAGCAGGCCATAATAATCAATGCCATAATGCTTATAGAATCTCTTATCTTCTACCGCTATCACTGCATTTAAAAAATACGGTGATATTTCCTCCAGATTTACATTTACCTGGTTCTGTTCGGCCAGCCCCTGAACGGTTTTGCCATTGACATCGTACACGATTGATGCTTCAGGAATAGCAGCACTGGGCAGTTTAATCGTAAAAGCAGCATTGCACAATAGGCATAGCATTAGCAGCGGGACTAAAACTAACCTTTTTAACATCAAATTCCTCCCTTCCGCATAATATTTTTTCCATTTCTTATATTAATTATCCAAACTTTAATAATTGTCCGCTTTAATTGACAACATTCATCAGAAAACAGTATATTATATCATTAGGGACTATTAAGAAAATACCAATAGCAAGGAAAGGCGGTGGTGAAATGGAACCTATACCTGAATACCGATCGTTACTTATAACTTTTATAAATAACTACCATATTAATAGCAGGGTTATATTGCACCACCAATTCGGTGTTTAACCCTCTATTTAAGGAGGGATTATACATTGATTAAGACCTATTTCTATAATCATGAAGAAGACCTTATGTATCATGATGTGGATTTATCCTCAACTGATGAATTAATAGCTTCTCCCGGCAGTCTTCTGTGGATTGATCTCTATGACTGCTCAGAAAGCGAGCTTAATTATATTGGTAATATTTTCGATTTTCATCCTCTGGCCCTGGAGGATTGTCTGCAGGAAAGCCCCCGCGCCAAGATAGATAAGTATGATGACTACCACTTTTTCGTGTTTCATTCGTTGCGCTATTTTGAGGAAGCTGAGGAAGAAGATGAAATATCCAGCATTGAACTGGATGTCTTTCTGGGAGCAAATTATATTGTTACCATTCATCCCATAGCTCTTTCGGCAGTTGGTAAGGTAGCTCGAGTAAGCTTGAAAAATACGGAACTAATGAATCGCGGGCCTGAGTACCTGCTGTATAAAATAGTTGACAATATTGTAGATGATTCTTTCCCAATAATTGAAAGATTGGGCGAAAGGATCGATGATCTGGAGGATAGTATATTTTCCAAGGATGTACACATTACCGAAGAGATTTTGGCTCTAAAAAGAACCATTATTTTATTAAGAAAGGTTTTAATCCCCCAGCGACAAATATTTGCCAATATCAGGGGACGATATTCCTTTTTCGTAAATGAAGCCAATGTCCCCTATTATTTGGATCTGGCTGATAACCTGAACAGTATTTTGGATACCGTAAACACCTATCGAGATCTGGTAAACAGCTCAATGGACACTTATTACTCTATACTTACCGGCCGGACCAGTGAGATAATTACCATACTCACAATTATCAGCATAATCATGATGCCACTAACTGTAATCACCGGTTTCTTTGGTATGAATGTAGATTTTCCCGGACGTGAACATCCGCATATGATGTGGTTTATCTTGCTGGGAATGTTCTGTTTGTCACTAAGCATGGTGAGCTTTTTCCGTTATAGAAAGTGGATATAGGAAAAGGGAAACCATTCCCATCTCATGAATCCATTAATAATTTTGTGTTTTGTTAAACTTAGCTATTAGAAAACGGGAGTGCAGATACTTTAAATGAAACCTAGGCTTCTGCCAATAATCCCTTTCAATACCGTATAATTAATCGGTTCGACTTAGCGTCTTATTTACACAAAGGAAAGGATTACTCCATGGCAGACTTATGTACTAGAGTTCGCAGTATCCGGTAATATGGATGGCAAAAATCAAACGTCTGCCTCTTCTCAGGCGAGCTATTATCGGGGAGACAGTAAGTGCCTCGGCTTTTGGTGTGACTCCTATCTATTTTTCCCTGGTTCTGGTCTGCAGCTGGGCAATGGGGGTTGTAATAAGCCCTGCCTCTGCTACTATTATTGCTATAGCAGCTTTAACTGCTCAGTCCCCCATTCGGGTAGGTATTTTCTGGAATGGACAATACGTCTTGATCTGTTCGGCAGCAATGATTTCCGCACTTACACTATTGAGACTATTGGGTCTAATTTAGATAATCCGTTAATTATTGCTCCCTAAGAATATTTAATACAAATATTGCGAATCTGGTTGGCTACATCCTCTACATGATCAGTAGCCATTTCGATATGTTCATAGATCTCCCGCCATTTAATAACTGCCACCGCGTTCTTTTCATTTTCAAACAGATCTGCCAGAGCATGGCGGTAATATTTATCCTGTTTATGTTCAAGCTGCCGCATTTGCTCACAGCATTCAAGTATAACCTTCATGTTTTGTTCGACCTTATCCAGCAGATTAAAGGCTTTCTGCTGCAGCAGCAATGATTCAGTAAGAACTAGTACCATTTCCTTAACGATATGGTTCGGTTCCCCGGCTTTATATAAAATCATGCGGTCAATAATTCCGGTGATAAAATCCATGGTCGTAGATAAGGTTTGGACTAGTTTCAAAGCATCTTCTCTGTCAAAAGGAAGAATGAAGCTGGTATTCAACTTTCGCATCAGAGCCTGGGTAATACGATCTCCTTCATGCTCCATGGCGGTTAAACGGGCCATTTTCTTATCCAGATCGCGGTAATCATTAACCACATCATGAAGTATCTCTCCGGCTGTAACCACCATTTTAGCGCTATCTTCAAATAGCAAAAACAAGTTTTCATCTTTTCTGCCAAACAAGGCCATCATAAACCCCCCTCGTATATGATGCTATCTAACTAAAGAACCTGTTGTCCATTAGCAAAGCTACTATACTTACTAAAGTGCTCTAAGGTAATCCGGGCGCAAATAGTCTCGATCGTTTTTCTTGATAATACTATTTATCAAATCCAAGATTTTTTGCTTATCTTCCGGCAATCTGCCTTTTATGGGCAAATAATTGGAAGCGTGATTGCTGCGGAACTCTGTGCCTTTCAATTCCAGCCCCTGGATAATAATACGCAGTTCATCCAGGACCTCAAAGGGACCGGGGATTTCAAATTCTCCTCTTTCCATACGGCGATACAACTCGGTCCCCGGCTCCAGCATTAAGGTCAGGGCCCCAACATAATCAGGATTCATGGCGTTCAATATCCTGGCAGTGTTAACGGCATGCTCAACCGCCTGGGGTGTTTTCCCTGCTAATCCCAGTATAATTGTAACCGATAATAGTATTCCGGCCTGTCTTATCTTCAGCCCTGATTCAACTAATTCCTCATAAGTGACACCTTTTTTTATATC
>JAQVWS010000059.1 GCA_028709585.1 Syntrophomonas sp.
ACTGATATTGTGAAATAATTCTCTAACTAAAAATTTATACTAGTGATAAATAAAATTTTTTTAGCAAAGTATGTGAATAATTTCTCATAAATATTTTGTAAATGAATGACCCGAGTTATTTGGATATAAGAAAGTTAATATTTTTTCGAAATGAGGTGTTTTATATTGGGAACAGAATTATTACAGAATACTAATAAGGAGGGATGTATTGAAATATATTATTTCCCATTTTCATATTCACATAATAAACTATTTAATGTAAAAATTAATGATGAGAGTTACAAAGCTAAGCAACAGAAAATAATTTGATTATTGAATATGCATTATTAAGGGGGAAAATACAATGCCACATAATAATTATCTTAATCAGACACGTGATATTAAGTTCACAATTAAAGAATGGCTGGATATGGATAAGCTGCTATCTTGTGAGGGGTATAAAGACTACTATGAGGCAGACGATTTTGACGGGATCCTGGATGTTAATATTAAGGTCTGCAAGGATGTGATGTGCCCAGCCAATAAAGATGCTGACGAGATCGGAATGAAATTTGTAGGCGGAAATGAGAAGGCAGTTATTAGTCCAGATAGCTTTAAGACAGTCTATAACACAATTATGGAAACCGGTCTTGGACCTCAGTTCGGAAATCGCCAGGAAGATGGGCGTATCCCCTTGGCCTGGTATGCACCTATTCTGGAAACTCAGACTGCTGCCTCACCGGCAATAGTAATGATGTGGTGCTTAACCCAGGGGGCTACCACTGTACTACAATTTGAAGGAACTAAAGAACAGCAGGATAAATACCTGCCCAAACTATACTCCGGGGAATGGGGCGGAAGCATGTGCCTCACTGAGCCAGGTGCAGGATCCGAGGTTGGTAATTGCGCCACCAAGGCTTATGCTGCTAAAACCAAGGGTATGTTTAAAATCAAAGGCTTAAAATGTTTCATTACATCTGGAGACCATGATTGCGCCGAAAACTTTATACATCTGGTACTGGCCAAGACTGAGGGTGCCAAACCAGGAACTAAAGGCATCTCCTTATTTATTGTGCCAAAGTTTTTAGTCAATGATGACGGATCTTTAGGGCCATGGAATGATGTTACTACTGTAGGCATAGAGCATAAAATGGGTATTCATGGTTCTTCAACCTGCACGCTATCATTTGGCGAAAATGACAATTGTTATGGCTGGCTGGTCGGCGATGCTTACCCGGTAGATGGTGCTGGTAAAGGCATGGCCCAGATGTTCCGTTTTATGAATGAGGAACGCTTAAATACAGGAGTGTTTTCTCTTGGTGCTTTAAGCGCAGCGTACTATGCGGCTTTGGACTATACAAAAATTCGTGTCCAGGGCAGAAAATCCAATGAGCCCCGCGGTCCGCAGGTTCCTATCATTGAACACGAAGATGTACGTCGCATGCTTATGTATCAAAAATCATCCATGGAAGCAATCCGGGCTTTGATTTATCAAACCTATTATTATGTTGACTTATCTCATGAATCTAGTGATGAATCTGAGAAAAAATATGCCGAGGATATGTTTATGATAAACAATCCTATTTGCAAAGCTTATGCGTCGGATACGGCATGGCTTTCTACTGCGGAAGCTATCCAATGTCATGGCGGCTATGGGTTTATTGAAGAGTATGCCCCAGCCTCATTGGCCCGAGACTGCAAGATTTACTCCTTATGGGAAGGTACAAACTTTATACAGGCTCAAGATTTTACCGGCCGTAAGTTTACTATGGATAACGGTGAACCTTTCAAGAAGTGGGTTGCAGAAATAACTGACTTTATTAAGGGCAGGAAAAATCCTGAATTTACTGCTGAATTTACCATGCTGGAAGAAGCTTTGGCAGCTTTTAACTCAATTATCGCAATGAACGCGGAATGGACTCAGAATAATAAACCAATGAAACAACTTTTCGCTACACGAACATTACATGCTGCGGCGAGGCTGTATTGCGGCAAGCTTTTACTGGATCAGGCTCTGTTGGCTTCTGGCAAGCTTAATGAACTGGCTGATGACCATTATGATGTACCTTTCTATAAAGGCAAAATAGCCAGTGCCAGGTTCTATATATTAAATATTCTAACTGATATTTTTGGAATAGAGAGGTCAATGAAGTCTGCTGACGCTACTCCAATTGAAATTGGTGAAGAATGTTTTATGTAATTAACATTGCCTTAAATAAAGGCGTATTGGGGGGATAATTATGCTTAATAATTGGTTGGATGAATATAAGAAAAGGCTGGCTTCGGCTGACGAAGCTGCCAAGTTAGTCAAATCCGGGGATTGGATTGAATATTCATTTGGAATAACTGCTTCAGATGCTTTTGATCAAGCATTGGCAAAACGAGGGGATGAATTAAAGGATATTAATATTCGTTGTGATATAGGTGCATATCCTCATTATACCCTGGCTGCCTCCAATGAGAGTTTTACATGGAACAGCTGGCACGTAGCTGCCCATGATAAAGCTTGGATTAATAAAGGATTATATTATATACCTATGAAGTTTCATGAAAATCCCCTCATAACTAAAAAAGACTGTGAACCTAATAATATATTTGTTGCTCAGGTAAGTTCAATGGACAAACATGGCTATTTTAGCTGGGGTGCTGGGGCAGCCAGTGCGATGTCTGCATTTGAGGCTGCGCAATACAGAATTTTGGAAGTAAACCCAAACATGCCAAGAGTACTGGGCGGAGGCCAGGAGTCAATTCACATTACCCAAGTTGATTACGTAATTGAGGTAAACAATAGTATTCCTACCATAGAGGACAATTCGCCCAGTGAAATAGATGTTAAACTAGCCAAACAGATAATTCCTTCATTAAGAAACGGCTGTTGTATCCAATTAGGTATCGGCGGTGTGCCCAATGCAGTTGGAGCAATGATTGCAGATTCGGACTTGCAGGACCTGGGGGTACACACCGAAATGTATGTAGATGCCTATGTGAAAATGGCAGAGGCTGGTAAAATAACGGGAAAATATAAAAGCCTGGATAGATATAAACAGGTATTTGCCTTTGCATTGGGTTCCCAAAAACTATATAACTATATAGATGATAATCCTGGATGCATAGCCTATAATGTGGATTACACCAATAATCCCAGCGTGATCGCGCAAATTGACAACTTTGTTTCCATCAATGCCTGTGTAGAATTAGACCTGTTTGGTCAAATCTGTTCAGAAAGCGTAGGCACCCGTCATATTAGCGGTACCGGCGGTCAGCTTGACTTTGTAGAAGGAGCCTATAAATCAAAGGGCGGACAGAGTTTCATATGTACACCATCAGTAAAAGAAGTAAAAGGGAAATTGGTTTCAACTATAAACCCTACCCTTACACATGGTGCTATAGTAACCTGTCCTAGAACTGCAACCCATATCGTAGTAACTGAACAAGGAACAGCTAATCTGAAAGGAAAAAGCACCTGGGAACGTGCTGAAGCTTTAATAAATATTGCCCACCCTGATTTCAGAGAGCAATTAATTAAAGAAGCTGAAGCAATGAATATCTGGAGAAAAGTCCATAAACTAGACAATGTTGTTAATATTGATACCGGCAAACGTAAAAGAATTTACGCCTTTTATGAGGAGAAAACCAGCAGCAAATAGAATGACAAGATATTTTATTAACATGCTCTGCAATCAACTTACTTTATAATTCCACTCTTCCTACCCCAAATTATATAGAGAAGGCTACCCGGATAATACTTTATTAAATGTTAATCCGGGTAGCATTCTCATTTATTGATTTAATAGAATTTAAACCAGTTGTTCAACATCTAAAGGTATACCTTTGGATGGGGCCAGAACAAGTTTTATAGCCTCGTTGGGACAGTGAGAGACGCAAAGACCACAACCCATACACAGTTGTGGCTTAAGGACCGGAAAGTCACCGTTAGTTTCAATTGCCTGGAATGGGCATACAGATTCACAGCTGCCGCAATAAGAACAGGTCTCATTATCAAATACTGGACTGTAACCGGAATGGGCCAGTCGGGGGACTCCTCTAAAATATGATTTCATTCCTAGGCAGCAGCATGAGCAGCAATTACATATGGTATAAAATCGGTTGTGCATCACATCCTTGAACCAGGCGGTGTGGATATGACCTCTTTGTTCTTCTTCTTCTATAATATTAAGGGCTTCCTCGACGGTAATCCTTCTGGCTTTATCAGGCTGATGATCAAGAATAAAAGAGGTGTAAGGTTCGCCAACTACCAAACAAACGTCGCGAGGCAGGCAGGCATCTTCTTTTTGAGCCCGGCAGGGACATTCAACAACTGCCAGGCTGGGGAGCGGATGCTGAAGAACAATACTTCGCGCCAGCGGATAAGGAATCACATGTTCCAGATCAGTTAAGATAAGCGGTTTTTGTAAGCTTATTATCTTCGAGGCATCCTGCTGAGTCAGCATCTTGCCATGATATGTATCGGCGGATTCCCGGGCAATAAAACGGTGCATGAACCAGGGCCAGGATACAGGTTTAAGATACCAGTCCGGCCGAGAAGCATAGAAATAGCCTTCAATTTTTTTCATTAGTGGTAATTCGGACAAATGCCAGAATAGCACGGTGGATTTATGGGGCCGCAGTCGGCGTTCTAAGATCAACCACAGTGCCAGAATAAGGGTTAACAGAATACCCAGCCCAACCCCTAATAAGGTTTTCATAATTCCAAACCCGCGTTCCGCAGCTCCCCAAGCAATTCTTCTTCAGCAGGAGGGTTGCTCAGGCTTATGGACAATGACTTTATTCCAGCGGTAGTCAGTACATTATTAATAAACTCATCGTTTATCTGCTGCCGCTTGCCATCATTGGGAGATTTCAGATTAATAACCAGCATCGGTTTAAGATGGACAGATTCAAAGATGACCATATCCAGGCTACGCTCCTTAATGCGAAATAGATATTCCTGGCGATTGGGGGTATCAGCAGGGACTCTCAGGAGATCAGCTAAACGCAGGTGAGGAAAAACGCTATAGCTGGTTGGAGCAAGAATAGACTGCAGCATCCGAAATATTACCATTTCACCCTTGGCCAGAAGGTAATCATTCTTTTGGTAAGGCATCTCGTCAGCCTGGATCCATTTCTCGCTAATATCAATAAAATCACCTTTGGATTCGGATTTTTGTTTATGAATAACAGGTTTAAGGTAATTCATAAGCAGCTTAGCCAGAACTGCAAATATAATTAAAGTTATTAATTGAGCCATACAGGTTCCTCCTTTAATTATTCAGAACGTTGGTGTTGGGATAGATTTCTCAATGTTCTTTATATAATATACAATATTAATACAATTTTCTATTCCCGGCAGGGAAACTGATGTGGAAAATTATAATAAGGCCTTGAATCATACTTTTTAGGTACAGCTATTTATTCGGAGGCATTTTCGTTATAGAATAATATTATAGATTAGTAAGGCATTATTTTGAGGGGGTCAGCAAGTGAGATATATCAGCAGCCGGGGAAAGCATTCCCCAGTAAGTGCGGCAGAGGCTATTAAGATGGGTATTTCTCCAGATGGGGGATTGTTTGTGCCTGAGTACATACCCGAGATATCCGCATCAGTTTGGATGCAGATAGAAGGCCGCACATATCAGGAGAAAACCGGTGCGGTTCTGGCTTATTATCTGCAGGATTTCTCCCCGGCAGAGATAAAAAAATGCGTAATGGGGGCATATAATACCAGCAGTTTTGATGATGAGCGCATTGCGCCCCTGGTAAAGATCAATGACAGGATCTATATTCAAGAGCTATGGCACGGGCCCACCAGCGCTTTTAAAGATATGGCCTTGCAGCTGCTGCCCCATCTGTTGGTTGCAAGTGCTGAAAAAACCGGAGAGCAAAATGAAATTGTCATATTGGTGGCAACCTCAGGAGATACCGGCAAAGCTGCATTGGAAGGCTTTAAGGACGTGGCTGGGGTAAAAATAATCGTTTTTTATCCTCAAGATGGGGTGAGCGAGGTTCAGAAAAGACAGATGATAACCCAGACCGGAGGTAATGTCTTTGTTGCTGCGGTAGAAGGTAATTTTGATGATGCCCAGAATGGAGTAAAAAAGATATTTGCTGACCAGTCCTTTATTGATATTCTGGCTGAATACAGAATGAAAATGTCTTCGGCTAATTCTATAAATTGGGGTAGGCTCCTGCCGCAGATAGTGTACTATGTTTCTGCCTATTCAGATTTGCAGGCCAGCGGTCAGATTAAGCGCGGAGAAGCCATAAATATTGTTGTTCCCACCGGCAACTTTGGCAACATACTGGCCGCATATTATGCCGGTCAGATGGGTGTGCCTATTAATCGTCTGATTTGTGCCTCCAACACCAACAATGTACTGACGGAATTTATCCGTACCGGGGTTTATAACCGAAACCGAGAATTTGCTAAAACTCTCTCTCCCTCTATGGACATTCTTATCTCATCCAATCTGGAACGGCTGCTTTTTGAAATTACCGACCATAACGCCGCAGCGGTATCAGCATGGATGGAGCAACTCAAGACAACCGGACAATATCAGGTTGACCGGGCTTGCCTTGATAAGATCGGCAGTTTGTTCTGGTCTGATTTTGCCAGCGACCAGGAGACCCAGCACACAATACGCACAACCTGGGAAGAGGATGGTTATTTACTCGATACTCACACTGCCGTGGCGCGAAATGTATATGATAAGTATGCTGCAAGTACCGGTGACAGTACTAAAACCATCATTGCTTCAACCGCCAGCCCTTTTAAGTTTGGCAAGAGTGTGGCCCAGGCTATTCTGAAACCGGAGCTGCTGGAAGGACAGGACGAGTTCGCTGTTTTAAAAACTCTTTCTGAAGCCACTAAAAGGCCTATACCGGCCGGCATTAGGGATCTGGATAAGCGCCATATCTTGCATAAAGCGGTGAGCTCAAAAGAGACTATGGGTGAGACGGTACTCGACTACCTGGGAATTAACCAGTAATTTGACACGGGAAGGGCTGAAATTATGGCCGTTCCCGTGAAATCTAGCTTATTTGTTCAAAATAAAATAATCCATTAATTCGTATCCGTTTGCAAAGAACCGGCCCTGGTGGGCGGTATCCTCATCATATTTGGTGATCCCACAGCTGCTGGGATTATTTTTGTCAAACAACATAAATGGCACTGGTTCGCTGGTATGAGTGCGAACTGATAAGGGGGTAGGGTGATCGGGCAAAACTAGCACTCGAATATCATCAAAAGCATCCAACTCCGCTATTATAAGTCCCAATACTTCCTGGTCAATCTGCTCAATTGCCCATATCTTCTTTTCCAGTTCTCCCTGATGCCCAGCTTCATCCGGAGACTCGATATGCAGATAAACAAAGTCCCGGCCTCTTTTTAATTCATCCAGGGCAGCCCTGGCCTTACCGGCAAAGTTTGTGACAATACCCCCGGTAGCCCCCTTCACTTTTACAGGATTCAAGCCCGCGCACATCCCCAGACCTTTCACTAAGTCCACAGCTGAGACCGCTGAGCCCTGCAGATGATATTTATCTTCGAAGCTATTCAAAGCTGGCTTGCTGCCTTCGCCCCACAGCCACAATGAAGTAGCTGGATTTAAACCTTTTTCTCTTCGAGCCCGGTTAAGGGGGTGATTTGTTAATAGCTCTTCACTTTTTATCATCATATCAAGCAATATACCGCCATCTTCACCGGTTGGAAGATAGTCTCGAATCTTGCGGCCCGAAATATCATGGGGAGGAGTGAGTCTCAAAGACTTACCGATTCCGCCTTTCCAGACCAGGAGATTGCGATAGCTGATACCTGCATGAAAATTGAAAACCTCACTGCCCAGCTCATTTTTTATAGTTTCTATTAATTGAGCGGATTCTGCTGAGGTAATCTCTCCGGCGGAATAATCAAGCATAGTTTTATCACTATAGCTTTCTTCTGCAGAAAGGGTTACCAGATTGCATCTTAAAGCCAAATCATCAGCACCCAATTCAACTCCCATGCTTACAGCTTCCAGGGGAGAACGGCCGGTATAATACTTACGGGGATCATAACCCATCACTGACAGATTCGCCACATCACTTCCAGGGGGATAATCTGCAGGCACAGTCTGGACCCGGCCGATAAAAGAGCTGGCAGCCAGTTTGTCCATGTTTGGCGTATGAGCATACTGCAAAGGTGTTTTGTTATCAAGTTTTTCAATTCTATAATCAGCCATTCCATCAGCCAGAACCAATAGGTATTTCATATATAATCCACTCCTAATCCGGTCAGTATTCTTTAAAATAATACTACATTGGGATATAATTATGAAGAGAGCACATCATCAGTTAGATAAAGACTTGATAAATAAGGCCCAATAATTAAATATAGCCATGATAATAATCAAATAATTAAATTAAAATGATTTATTCATATTGACTAGTGGGCAAGCTGATGATATAATGAATTTCGTTGCGGAGCCGTGGTGTAGCGGTTAACATGCCGGCCTGTCAAGCCGGAGAGCGTGGGTTCAAATCCCATCGGCTTCGCCATATATTAGAACACTTATTTTTTTTTACTTATTTAGGCCAATGATTTTAAATGCAGGCCTCGATAGCTCAGTTGGTAGAGCAGCGGACTGAAAATCCGCGTGTCGGTGGTTCAAGTCCGCCTCGAGGCACCATTAAGTGCGGAAGTGGCTCAGTGGTAGAGCATCGCCTTGCCAAGGCGAGGGTCGCGAGTTCGAATCTCGTCTTCCGCTCCAAGTAAAAGCAGCGTTACATCATTTGTAGCGCTTTTATTATGTTTTTGGAATAATTTTATGTTGAATTATTCCGGGATATAGAAGCTGTTTATACAATATGGCAGGTTCTTTGCTTGCCAAGGAGAGCCAAAAATAGTATAATAAATTTTGCGCGAAAAGCATAAGGGCGGGTGGCGAAGAGGCTAACGCTGTGGTCTGCAAAATCACCATTCACCGGTTCGAATCCGGTCTCGCCCTCCATAATTGAAATTATTAAATTATTACATTAATAGCATGCCCGGGTGGCGGAATAGGCAGACGCACGGGACTTAAAATCCCGCGACCCATAAAGTCGTGCCGGTTCGACCCCGGCCCCGGGCACCAATATCAAGCAAGAATTTACCGAAGGTTTATGGCCTTCGGTATTTTTCTTTTCTAGCTTAAATTTTGGTCAATTTTAATTTTGAACCACATTTTGACCACCGGGATAAGTTTTTCTATTTTATTTGATCCGCATTTATTAACAATAAATTCCTTGTTAAAAAGAGGAAAAGGAATCAATTCGTGTAATAAATACATACATGAGTTCAGAATATACTGCGGACAATAAGGTTTTAGATTAATGTTGATAGCTGAACCAGGAGGCCAATAGTGGATCAACGAATAGGAAGGGGGACGCTGTAATGGAAGACAGCAAGATGATTCCGGTTATGATAGTGGCTGGGGAACAAAGGCAGAAGCTAGCTCGATTAAATATCGTTGTATGTGTTGCGGTCGAGAATTTAAAAGTGGGGATATGATAAACATACCACATAACAATATACCGGAGGGTATTTGCCGGGAATGTAGCAGAAAAGGGTATAACAACTTAAAGGGAAGAATTTAAATACATTTTGAGATGAATAATTGGGTGGCAGGGGAGCAAGATACTGACCCTATAATCTTAGCGGTAAAATTTTACGAGAAAGCGATTTCATTAGGTTGAAGAACTCTGCTTCATTTTTACCCTTCATTTGGGTATAATTATATTTGAGGTGCAAATTATGAAAAAGAAACCTAGGGAAATAGAACGTGTGATTGCTAATGTACATGCATCTATGGCCGTTGAAGGTATGAACCCTAGCACGAAAGCTCGTGTTATTGGAAAGCAGTATTTAGAAGGAAAGATAAGCAGTAAAGAAGCTGTTACAAAGATTAAGATGCAGCATGCTGCAAACTTTGGCAAGTAAATGAGTGGGGGATTTTCTAGATACGACCGGAAAGAAACGACTCAATCAATATATTGTTATGAAGACACAGAAGTGCTAATTAATAAAGAAAATATTAAGAATGCTCAAGACTTAGCTAAATACGAATCGGATATTACGATGTTACGACAGTATGAGCTTGAACATGAAAACCGTATCAAAGGTAGATTCGGTGCTGCTCACTTGAAGAATATACACAAATATATTTTTCAGGATATTTATCCGTTTGCGGGCAAATTTAGATTTGAGGATATGTGGAAGGACGAGACATTTTTCTGCAAGAGTGAACATATTGAAGAAAACTTGACAAAACTCTTAGCGGGTTTGAAAAAAGAGAACTACTTAAGGAAATTGGATCTTGAGGTGTTTTCAGCCCGGATTGCTTATTATATGTCGCAAATGAATATGATACACCCATTTAGGGAAGGAAACGGGCGGGCTATTCGAGAGTTCATACGACAATTGGCCCTTCAGGCTGGATATAGAATTGATTGGTCTAAGGTTGAACCCGAAATTCTACTTAAAGCTTCAATAATTTCAGTCGACAAGGATTTGGAACCACTAAGCCGGTGTATAATTAAGGCCACCGTGAAACAATAATAAGCACAATAATCCTTGCAAGCAAATTATTAACCTTACTGCTCAGAATTGGCCTATTTTATATGTTAGATAACGCGACCGCGCTAACTGCGCGGTTACTTGCTTTTTGGTGAGCTATGCAGGAATTGATTCTGCAACCTTGTGCTTAAGAGTTATTTGGTAACTAAATGTATGAACAATAAACAAAGTTTACTGGCCTGACCACAAAAAATCTGACCACCATTTTGACCACCGCCAGGAAATGGGCAGCCGATGATAGTAACAGCATATTTTAAAGCTTGACAAAAGGCAAAAAATTAAATCAAGAAAATTAATGCCACCATCCTTACTGTCATATATTTTGCATAACATACATAAAGTACATTGTGTACGTTAAACATATATTATATACTTGGAGGTGGAGGTTGATGATAATGCAGGAAATAATTAATGCTACTGAAGTAAGAAAAGAATGGGGCATGTTTATAGACAGGGTAATCCATGATAAACCTGAATTAGTTAAGCGTAACAGAGACTATTTTTTATCTATTTCATTAGAGCATACAATGCGATTGTTAGATGGTTACCGATTTAAGGCAGAAACATTGCCTGAGAATGATGGTTCTATTACCCTGGCCCTTAACGATATTGATTTAGTTGTTAATGCACCTGATTTGGATACAGCTAAGAAAGAACTTGCTGCTGAACTAATTGGTTACTCTAAAGACTTTTTTAAGGAATTCAAAACCTATTATAACGCTCCCAATAGAAATGCCCACTTCCCTTATGTGCTGAAAGTAGTACTCATGGAAGACGTTGATACCATAGCGGAGTTAATCGATGCCTAGCTGGAAGGAATTAAAGCGGTTCTGCGAAAAAGACGGCTGGGAGCTATACAAGACAACCGATCATTATTATTATCGTAAAACAATGCCTGACGGTACATTTAAGCATACACGGGTTTCTATGGGCACTGGGGAAATTAAGGGCAATTTGTGGCAAGTTATTTTAAAAAGACAATTACAGGTTACTTACGAATACTTCAATAAATTGCCAAATAACAAGGAAAATTGATATCTCTGCCGCAGATATATATGTGGCCGGATCCCGGGCCCGATTGCTGCTGTACATATTTCATGACCATAATATGTCAACCAAAAGGAGCGGATAAAATGATTAGGAAAAATCGTACCACAGCAACAGCAGAACTCACTAACAAACTCAGGAATTTCATAGCTGACCATCCCGCAGCAACCCAAAACGAAGTGATGCAAGCCATGAACATTGGCAGCGAGGCCAATCTGTACAGTGTTTTAAAAGGTTTTGCCGGTGATCCGGAGCTGTGCAATAATGGAGAATTCTCTATTAAGAAAGACGGGAAATGCTTAACAATAGATATTATTGAAAAATTCCTGATTGATAATCCTGCCCAGGAAAAGAATACCCCCAAACCTGCCGAAAGATTGCTGTATCTTTATTATTGCCTAAACAATGCGATACCAGATGGCGGACTTAGTTTCAATGCAATCCGTAATGTTTATACTAGATTATTTGAATTTAACGAAGCGCCACTTCCTCAAAATAGCACTCTGAAACGCATGATATATCGTGATATTTCAGAATTTGAAAAACTGCAGATTGGGATAGACCGACCGGAAACCGGCAGCAAAAAGTACTGCTTAAAGGATAGATACCTGCCCAAGTTAACATCAGAAAGCGCAGCTGCAGTTTATGTAAGCTTGCTACTTTATCGGGATACCCTTTTGAATGAAGCTACATTAGGAGCCAAGGAACAAATAGAAAAGGCATTTTTTAAAAACCTGCCTGAGCGCTCACAGGTATTTGGATCAAGAATATATGTGCTGGGAGACACCCTGGCTAACCCCGGTGAATTTGGCAATATAATTGGCAAATTAATCCGTGCGGTCATAGAGTCATACAGAATTAAGATTGATTACATGATCAATGATGGTAAAAAATCGGTAAGAACAGTTGAACCTCTGGGATTAGTATGTAAAAGAAATGTGTGGTACCTGATAGCTAATTCGGTTAAGAGCAATGAAATCAGGACTTTTAGATTGGATCAAATAATTAACCTAATTACCAAGGACAGTGAAAAATTTATTTATCCTCATGAATTTTCCCTTATTGATCATATTGGATCCAGCTGGGGGGTATTTCATAATGATAAAATTCAGATAGTAAAGCTGAAGTTCTCTAAAAGAGTCGCGCACCGGGTTAAAAACTTGCGTTATCATCCCAGCCAGAGAATTTGCGAAGAATGCCCTGATGGTTCAGTAATATTGGAATTTAAAGTCTGTGGACTGGTAGAAATGCAGAGCTGGATACTGCAATGGGGTTCACAGGTGCAGGTATTGAAACCGTTAAAGCTGCGTCAGGAGATCATAGATACAGCCCAGAGAATTATTCAACAATACAACTGAATAATTAAAATAAGCAAACAGGTGTTCTTAAGGCGACAGATGCGGGATAAAATTTATATGGCCTATTTCATCATACAAGAAACAGTCAGGAAATTCTCAGAGCCGCTATTCTGGTATTCATGGTATGTATTCAAATGTTAATAGAAGGTTATAGACTTATTTTCCAATAATAAATTGTCAAATAATTTATTAAATTTACACAATTTTAATAAACGGTAAATTTTTAAAAGGATAATTAAGAATGTTTGTAGAATAGGATATTTATCCAAATAAGTTAAAAAGGATGACAAATCAGTGTCATTTGTTGGTCATACAATTACTCTATAGAAGCAAAAAGGGAGGTGCTGTTTTTGATTAAGGTTGAAATGCATGACTTTGAATCATTAGTTGCTTGTTTCTGGCACACTGGAGATCAACAATGGGAAGGTGTTGTAACTGAGGATTTGCATAATTTAGAGGTTAACATTATAAAATCAGACCGGGCTGTTATTCTTCTTCGGAAATCTGATTGTGAGGAGCGTTGTCAAGTTTCCGGCCAAAGTAGTCGCTAATCGCAGTTGTTATTCCTTTTTTTAACTCGCCAATTTGTTCATTTTCAAAAGCACGCTATCTTGTCAAAATCAATCTTATCATAAGAAACTTTGTCTAATCAATTGAAATAGCTTGGTATTAGATTAACATAGGTTTATGTTAAAAAACATTTTATATAAACACATAGTGCTGAAGAAAAT
>JAQVWS010000060.1 GCA_028709585.1 Syntrophomonas sp.
CTACCTCCTTTTTGTCGTTCAACAAAAAGGGTAGTATATTTTTAGGGTGCTGGCGATGATTTTTTTCCAGTTTACTGCTGTATCTTTAACTTGCCATTCGCTGTATTTTTATTTTGCCATAAACACATTATGGCAACATGTTTCATTACAGTACATATATCTTGCTGGTAAGCCTTTTAAATAAGCTTGTTCAATATGATCAAGATGAGGGCATTCGAGTTCATGATCCAGTACCATTTGTTTTCTGGATTTAAGATGCACGGCTTCCCTTGTCCAAATGTTCATGACCTGCTGCGCCTGGTTGTGATTTGGAGCAATCCAGGTTGCTGAATATTTGCTTTCAAAGATTTGGGTAGCAACATCTTGAGTTTTACCTAGGCCAGGGAAACCATTATCAAGGTAGACGGTTGGAGTATAGTCGCTTAGAATTGAAGCAATTCCATCGTGGTGTATTTGTCTTACAACTTCAAGCGGGACTGTATACTCAGTTGCTTGGGTTTGCTTTTTTGTAATTAGATATGGTTGTTGAAGGTGCCTGATCGGGTTACCAACTCGACAATTGTTAGTACATCCTATCTTAGTGCAGCTGTAAGGTTTCAAGGGGTCCAGTTCTTTAAGCTTTGCATTAAAAATATCTTCATCCCAACCAATAGCATCACGCTGACTTAAGTTCCTCCAGCATTCTATACCTTCTTCACCAAGAGGATAAAGGTTAGTGCCAATACCAAGCCAAGTGTTATAGTTAATTCCATGAGGATTATTATAATAATTTACTAAAAGTTGGCATCGTTGCATAAGAAGGTCAACGCTACCCGTTAAAACAGGAGTATTGTGAGCTGGAGCAGCTATATGTATTCTGCGCGCTATACGATTGAGTTGCCCGCAGTCAATAGTAATCAGGTGTAAATTTTCGGGATCTAAATGATTGCCTTGAATGTCTTCTAGGAAGGTTCGGTTACCCGTTCTACGATGGACACCAAAGGGCACTTTAATAGCATTACCTAGACCATTATTGGCATCGTCCTGTTTCGGGTATATTTCGATTATAAAATCTGAAGGCAGATCAATTTGTTTAACAGCATGGTTAAGTATTTGTCTTACCACAGCTGCCAGAACAGGTTCCCTAAAGAATAGCCATAAATGAATGCCTCGCCTACCACTCCATTCACCATAAATTTGTTCCTGACGAATCCCCATATTATCTAATACGGAAACCATTTGCCTGGATACATTCCGAGCCAAAGTTTCTTCTTGTTCTGTAAATTCGAATTCTCGATAATAATCAATATCAATACAACCCAATCTACACTTGTTCCCTAGCAGGGGATAGCAGGCGAGTGTAATCCTACCAGCTAAATGATCTTCTATCAGATCTGGGGTTACTGCTTGTCTTACTGTCAGATACCGGTAGTCCTCCATCTGTTTTGCGTAGGCATTATTATTATAAAAATAGTAATCTAATAAATTCATTATTTTTCTCCTTTCATATATGCGAAATTTAATCCAATGGGGGCGCATTCCTCACTAATCTCAGTGCTGCTTCCTATTAATTTTTCAAAGAACAATGACAATTGTTAGTCTGAGCTGATATGTAATTATTTAGTTGAATGGCGCCTCCCTTCACTTAACTAACTGGTTAAAAAATTTAAACGGTTTATATAACTGAAGGCAGTATAGCAAAGCGACTTGTAAAAGTCAAACTATATAATAAAAATAAACGGTATAAATTTATTTAGATAGTTGACATGGCATTCGTGAAATGTTAAGATCATATCGGAGGGATGGATTGATGAATAAAGAGATTATAACGGCAAAATGGTTCAAAACTAGATATACGTTGAATAAGAACGGATGGCTACAACCTCTACGCAATGCACCTGTGGAATACTATGACCCCTTTAACCCTTACATTAATGACAACGGCAATTCCGATAACCTATATCTGTTATTCACGAATCTTGATATAGAAAAAGGAAAGGAGATAGAAAACTTTTACAATCGGTTTGGACCTTTAGGATTAATGTCAAGGGATTTTGGTTCGATCTACCCGATGCCAAAAGATGACCAGATGACAGCAGAGAAATATAAAGAAGAGGAGCTTTTCTTCACTGATTCTGAAAACAACCCTGTCCCGTTTGAAACTGGAGCTACATTACACCAATTTGATGCCGCACCTTTCATTAATAAATTTAGGTCAGACGGAATAGTTCCAGAACTAACAGAAATCCAACAAGAGGCAGGTGAGAACGTCGAATTATTTAAATGGGAACACTTGAAGTTTCGGAGTGTGATCGACCTTTATACTGCGATTCAGGAAAACGAAATACATAGCATCCAGAATGTGCTTCTGTTGCTGGATTCCATTAATAACACTAAACCTATGATAATTGATGGTGACTACCCTAAAATTATAGACCTTGATTACGATGTTGCAGAAAATCATGCGGAGGAAAAACCTAAGGCTTGGTGGACCGACAAGAATAACAACGATGTTATCCGGAAATCTTTGGAAGAGTTAATGCTTCATCTAAATCGTGAAATTGGCAATAGGCCATTTTTAAAACTGGTATTTGATCCAGTTGATTTAACTATAAATAAATCAGTCCGCTGGAGGTGTGAATCGCTCCTGAATGCTATGTATATTATGCTGATTAACAATATTACGGAAGGATTAAGAATCAAGCGTTGTATTGGATGCGGCAAATATTACCACGTTGGTAGGCCAGAGATGAAATACTGTGAACTATCGTGTCAGAACAGAGCTAAAATGAGGCGATACCAAGAAAAAATACGAAGGGTCCAGGACCTGAGCACAAGAGGAATGGAGCCAGAAGAAATAGCCCGTGAATTAAATGCGGAGTTAAAGCAGGTACTTAAATGGATTTCTGCTTGGAGAGGCTAAATACAAAGTATGAAGGCTCAAAGATAAAGCAATCGAAGTAAAGACTGTTATAAAATATGGAAGGAGTTGGGAAATGCAATTTATTAACTAAATCAAATTGATGAATACCAAAAATACGAACCAATGATTTATCTCTGTATAGAAAAGAAGCCTGGCTACATTATATGAGCCAGGTTTTATTGATTGGGGCGCAAATTCACAATATATAACAAAAGTAAGTTGTTAGGAATTGATAAGGACGGGTAATTTTATGAGATTCTATAGGGGGTATTAGCAGCTATGTCGATGTGGGGGTAATACCCTCAATACCCAGGGACATTACAATATTGTTCATGACACAGGTGATTTAACCGCCCGCTTTCCCAGTAAGATTCCTGATAATAAATATCTCTACAAACCCTGCAGGGGGTAAGAACGAAAGCTTCTGCTGTGGGGTTCAGTCTGTTTTAAGGGATTAATAAACAATTAATTAATAAGGAGGATGCAAATATGGAAGCTGATAAAACAATAAAATGCATAGTCTGTGATGAGGTCTTAACAGGTAAACAGACAAAATTTTGTAGCCCAGAATGCCGTAAGAAAGACTATAATACAACTAGAAAATGTATTTCAAAAACATGTGCTTACTGTGGAGAACCTTATTTAGCAGCAAGAAAGGAACAAACATTCTGCAGTTTGTCATGTGCTACATCTAGTAACAATTTAGGAAGAAAAGGTGAGAAGGCAAAAAATTGGCGAGGTGGGCTCATACACAGAAAAGATGGTTATATAGAGGTTTATGCACCTGATCATCCGATGGCTCATAAAGATGGCTATATATATGAACATAGACTGGTCGAAAAAAATAAACATCCTTTTACATTTCCTTCGGCTTTACCGGTCCATCATTTAAATGGATTAAAAAATGACAATCGGCCTGAGAATATAAAAATGATTCGTAGTCAATCAGCACACATGAAACTGCATCACCAGGAAGGTTAGGATATAATTGTTCAGAATAGTCTGAAGCTATAGTCCTATTAGATAGAATAGATAAATGGCAATATAAGTATTGAAGTTTGGTATTGGCCAATAGGAGATATTCGCAGATAATTTTGATTTGCAAGCTAGCGTAAAAGGTTATTTCATTAGGCTTGTTGGATGGGCTATAAAAAAATTGGTTGAGTATATAAAATACTGTTTACATAGCATCTGCTGAAAAGCAGGTGCTTTTGTGTTAACTTACAAATGCATGACGCAAGATCAATGCATAATTGTTATGTACTCACTAGCCAATAAGGTTATAATTAAGGAAGTATTTTACACTTGGAGATAATTATGAATTCAAACTTTGAATATTTAGAAAAGGCCTTCCCTGTGCTGGCGGGGTTGGGAAGTACCGCTGAAAATTATCTGTATTCAGATACGAATTCCTGCTTGATAAAGTTGGGACTGTTCGGAGAGACAGTCATCAATTTAATGTTGGAACTCGATAAAATTGCACCGCCTGTTTATGACAACACGCACGCTAACCGAATTAAACTTTTAAAAAAGGAAGGATTAATCCCGCAGGATATAGACGATATTTTATATTCTCTCAGGCAGGCGAGAAATAAGGCGGTCCATTCAGGGTATGACTCATTTGAGGACAGTAAAACGCTGCTTGAAATGGCATATAATCTTGGTGGCTGGTTTATGCAGGTCTATGGCGCATGGAACTACGAACCTACGGGATATATTCTGCCCGAAGACAACAGTAAACAAATAGAGGATATTCTTAAGGAAAAGGAAGAACAAATTGCCCAGCTCATTGAACAGGTAAAAACGATTACGGTTACTGAGACTGTTCCCATTAGCGAGAGAGCCAAAATGGCAGCTTCAGCAGCTAATCAAATAAAACTATCCGAGCAGGAAACTCGCTATCTGATTGATGAACAACTTCGTAAAGTGGGCTGGGAAGCTGACACAGTGAATCTTCGATATTCCAAAGGTATAAGACCGCAGAAGGGCAGAAATATTGCAATTGCTGAGTGGCCTACTGATTCCAGCGTGGGGGATAATGGCTATGCAGATTATGCTTTTTTTATCGGATTGAAGCTTGTCGGAATACTTGAAGCCAAGCGTTTGTCAGTTGATGTATCTTCAGTCATAGATTATCAGTGCAAGGATTACGCTAAACATATCAAAGCTGAACATGCAGAGTACCAAATTGACACCTGGGGTGAATATAAGGCACCGCTTCTATTTGCCACCAACGGCAGAAAGTATTTAAAACAGTTGGAAACAAAATCGGGGATTTGGTTTCTTGATGCCCGACAACCATCAAATATATCTAAAGCCCAGCAGGGTTGGATGAGCCCTGATGGTATTGCAGAGCTGTTGGAAAAGGACATTGAAACAGCCAATAAGTCTCTAAAAGAGATGCCTTATGACCTTCTGCGAGATAAGGATGGTCTTAATCTGCGGGAATATCAGATACAGGCTATCGAAGCTGCTGAAAAAGCGATTATTGACGGCCAGCAAACCGCTCTGCTTGCGATGGCAACAGGTACAGGGAAAACCCGCACGGTTCTGGGCATGATTTATCGATTCCTGAAAACGGGACGCTTTAAAAGGATTTTGTTCCTGGTTGACCGTAACGCACTAGGTGAACAAGCCCAAGACGTATTTAAGGAAGTAAAGCTAGAGGATCTGATGACCCTCGATGACATCTATAATATCAAAAACCTCGAAGACAAGGAGATTGATAAAGAAACCAAAATCCATGTGGCTACTGTGCAGAGCCTGGTTAAACGTATCATCTATAACGAAGAGGATACCATGCCTTCGGTAACCGACTATGACTTGATTGTAGTGGATGAAGCGCACCGAGGTTATATTCTGGATAAAGAAATGGACGATTCTGAACTCCTGTACCGCAATCAGGATGATTATGTCAGTAAATATAGGAGTGTCATTGAATATTTTGATGCTGTTAAGATTGCTTTAACTGCAACACCCGCACTCCATACCAGCGAGATATTCGGGAAGCCTGTCTTTAACTATACATACCGTAAAGCTGTTATAGAAGGTTATCTGGTTGACCATGATGCACCCCATATAATTAAAACAAAGCTAAGCAAGGAAGGCATTGTCTATAAGAAGGGCGAAACAGTGGCTATTTACAATCCCGTTACTGGCGAAATATTGAACAGCGATGAGCTGGAAGATGAACTCAAATTTGATGTAGATAAGTTTAATCGCCAGGTTATAACCGAGAACTTCAACAAAACGGTTTTAAACGAGATTGCAAATGACCTAGATCCCGAGGGAGCAGGCAAAACTTTAATTTATGCCGTTGATGACAACCACGCTGATATGATCGTTGATATCCTCAAAAAGCATTATGAAGAATACGGTGTAGATAATGACGCCATCATGAAAATCACTGGAAGCGTCGGCGGAGGCAACAGAAAAAAGGTCCAGGGAGCAATTAAAAAATTCAAGAATGAGAAGTATCCCAATATTGCTGTGACCGTAGATCTTCTGACTACAGGGATTGACGTTCCAGAAATCACAGACTTAGTATTCATGCGAAGGGTTAAGTCGCGTATTCTATTTGAGCAGATGATGGGGCGTGCTACGCGTCTTTGTCCTGAAATTAATAAGACCCACTTTGAGATTTATGATCCAGTCGGTGTATATGAGTCTTTACAACCTGTTAATACCATGAAACCCGTTGTTGCCAATCCTGCAGCATCCTTCAGTGACCTGTTAAGTGGACTTGAGGTCGTGCCATCTGAGGAACAAATAAAGAACCAGATCGACATGATCGTTGCCAAACTTCAACGCAAGAAAAGAAATATGAGTCAAAAAACAATGGCGCACTTTGTGGATCTCTCTGGCGGACAAGATCCTACCCAATTTATTGAGAAGATTAAGAGTATGACCGCAGAAGAAGCCAAGAATCATATATTGAAAAATCGGAAGTTGTTTGAAATGCTGAACGAAGGCAGTAACGATATGAGGCAGTATGTTGTTATCTCCGATAAAGAAGACGTACTGCTGGAGCACGCGCGCGGATACGGCGAAGGCATGAAGCCGCAGGACTATCTTGACGAATTCAAGGCATTTATCACCAACAACATCAACACGATTGCTGCTCTAAAAACAGTTACGACTAGGCCAAAGGAGCTTACCCGAGAGAGCCTGAAGAGCTTGAAATTGGAGCTTGACCGACACAAATTTACTGAACAGCAGTTAAACACCGCCTGGAGAGAGTTGAAAAACGAAGATATCGCAGCTGATATCATCAGCTTTATTCGCCAACAGGCCATCGGATCGGCTCTGATCAGCCACGAAAATCGTATCAGGAATGCAGTCGAACGACTGAGAAAGAACCATGACTTTAGTAAGATGGAGTTGGGTTGGATTGACCGCATAGAAACGAACCTGCTGCTTGAATCGGTGCTAGACAAGGATACCTTTGAAACAGGTTCTTTCAAGACTACTGGTGGTTTTACAAGGATTAATAAGATATTCAAAAATCAATTGAATGAGATTATAAAGGAACTGAATGACTATCTATATGATGATGGAGGCAATGTAGCATAATGAACAATCAAGAAATCGTAGCAAAACTATGGAACCTTTGTAATGTGCTTCGGGATGACGGTATAACCTATCATCAATATGTTACCGAGCTTACTTATATACTCTTTCTTAAAATGGCCAAGGAAACTGACACTGATGGTCAGATTCCCGAAAACTATCGTTGGGATGTCCTGGTTAAAAAGCAGGGCGTGGAGCTTAAACGCTTTTATAATGAGCTTCTAAATCATCTTGGTGAAAAATGCACAGGCAGAATCCGTGAGATCTATTACGGTGCCCGCTCAAACATTGATGAGCCAAAAAATTTGGAGAAGATTATAACTTCCATTGATGCTCTGGACTGGTTTTCCGCCAAAGAAGAAGGGCTAGGCAACCTGTATGAAGGACTGTTAGAGAAGAACGCCAACGAGAAGAAATCAGGTGCAGGACAATACTTCACCCCACGTGTGCTGATCAATGTTATGACGAAGTTGACCGCTCCGCAACCTGGCGAAAAGTGTAATGACCCTGCCTGCGGAACCTTCGGCTTTATGATTGCTGCTGACCGTTATGTAAAAGACCATGCTGACGAACTGTTTAACCTCTCCTTAGAAGAACAGGAGTTTCAGAAGTATAAAGCTTTTACGGGCTGTGAGCTGGTACATGATGCCCATCGTCTTGCACTTATGAATGCAATGCTTCATGACATAGAAGGACAGATCATGCTGGCAGACACCCTTTCCAATCAAGGCAAGGCTATGAAGAATTTTGATGTAGTGCTGACCAATCCCCCGTTCGGTACCAAAAAAGGTGGTGAGCGTACCACGCGTGATGACCTGGTCTATCCATCATCGAATAAGCAGCTCAACTTTTTGCAACACATTTACAGAAGCCTGGAAGCCAATGGCAAAGCCCGTGCCGCCATAGTACTGCCTGACAATGTTTTGTTTGCTGATGGTGACGGAGCTTCTATACGTGCTGACTTGATGGATAAATGTAATTTACATACCATTCTTCGTCTGCCTACAGGGATTTTCTACGCCCAAGGAGTTAAGACTAATGTATTATTCTTCACCCGTGGTAAAACTGAAAAGGGTAATACCAAAGAGGTGTGGTTCTATGATCTTCGAACTAATATGCCGTCATTTGGCAAGACAAATCCGCTGAAAGAAGAACATTTTGAGGATTTCATAAACGCCTATACCGCCGAAGATCGAACAAAAGTACAAGATAAGCGTTTCTCATTCTACAGCCGTGAGCAAATCAAGGAAAAGAACAACAGCTTGGACCTTGGGTTGATCCGTGATGACAGCATTTTAGACTATGATGATCTGCAAGATCCTGCTCAAAGCGGTGAAGAAGTGATCGCTCAGCTAGAAGAAGCAGTTGACCTGATCCAGAGTGTTGTTAAGGAACTGCGGTCTCTGGGAGGGGTAGACTAATGGTTAATAAAAAACAAACATTATCAATATCTAATGAGGATTTGCTGGAACAGGCTTTGATAACTGCTGACGAACAACCCTATAAAATACCAGATAATTGGGCCTGGACAAGTTTAAAATATATTGCAAAATGGGGTTCAGGAGGTACACCTTCAAGGAAAAATCCTGAATATTATTATGGGGATATTCCTTGGATAAAGACAGGAGAACTTAATAACTCATATATTTATAATACAGAAGAAAAGATTACTGAAGAAGCGATTAAAAAGTCCAGCGCAAAACTTTTCCCAATCAATACAGTAGTTATTGCAATGTATGGTGCAACAATTGGTAAAGTTGGGATTATGGGAGTTCAATCTACTACCAACCAGGCTTGTGCTTGTGGGGTTGCATCAGCCGCCCTTAACTATTTATATCTTTTCTATTACGCTTTATCTCAAAAGGATAATTTTATTGAGCTAGGTAAAGGTGGAGCCCAGCCAAACATCTCACAAGAAACAATAAAGGCACATATCTGTCCACTCCCGCCCCTTGCAGAGCAACAGCGAATCATTGACCGCATCGAAAGCCTATTTGAGAAGCTGGACCAGGCCAAAGAGCTTGTCCAGAGCGCACTTGCTACCTTTGAAAACCGCAAGGCTGCCATTCTACATAAAGCATTTACTGGCGAATTGACGAAAAAATGGCGAGAAGAGAATGGAGTAGTAGATAATGTTGTGCAGCATTCTAAATATAGTGGCGATGTACCATTCCCAATTCCAGACCAATGGGAGTGGGTGACACTGAATGATGTTGCAAAATATAAAAAAGGCCCCTTTGGATCTTCGATTACTAAAGCAATGTTTGTTCCAAAGGCAGAAAATACATATAAGGTCTATGAGCAAGGAAACGCGATAAGGAAGACAGTAAATTATGGATCATATTTTATTGACGAGAATAAATATTCAGAGCTAAAAGGGTTTGTGATAGTTGCTGGAGACATAATCGTAAGCTGCGCAGGTACAGTAGGCGAAACATATCGCTTACCTGATGATTGCGAACCAGGTGTAATAAACCAAGCACTTATGCGAGTGAGGATATTTGACAATGTTGAGTATGAATTCTTTATTTATTATTTCAATGAAGTACTGAAAATGGATATAGCAGGAAAGTCAAAAGGTACAGCAATTAAAAATATACCGCCTTTTGCTATTCTTAAACAAATGCCATTCCCACTTCCTTCTATCCCTGAGCAGCAAGCGATTGACCGCATAATTTATGATCTCTTTGAGAAAGAGCAGCAGGCGAAAGAGCTTTATGATGTTATCGATAAGATTGATCTAATTAAAAAGGCAATCCTTGCCCGTGCTTTCCGAGGAGAACTGGGGACAAATGATCCATCCGAACCCAGCTCGATAGAATTTCTAAAAAAGGTATTAGCTAAATAACGGCTCAGGCATACTCAATTATGGGGTTAAGTTTATATATAAATGCTTATAGGAGTAGATATAATAAAGCTTGATTAATTATACTACCTGCTTTGTAAACAATAATTCAAGGGGGTGTACTATGGTCAATGTTGATTTGGTGAGATTCCTGAAAATAAATAACGATACAGTTCTTAATTTTATCAGTAAAGCAAAAGAACGGATAATTTTTGCCAAGCCTGCCTTCTTAAACTCAGAAATTGAGGCTTTATTAAAAGCAAAGCAAAAACACAACATTGAAATTGATATATATATGGAACCTGGGGATAAGGCCATTAGGTTAGGATTTGGGGAGAAGGCAGCTTTAAATTTAATTAATACACATCTAAGTTGGTTTAATATTCAGTTCGCGGAACGGATAAGAATGGCAATTTTATGTTTTGATAACAATGCTTTGCTTTATGCTCCTAACTTGAGCTTTTCGGAACCAGAGACTCCAAAACCGACTTTTGCTAACGGTATCTTATGCAATGGGTCGATGGCTAGTATAATAATTAAGCAATTTCCGGTGTTAGGAAACACCGAACCTTCTAATAAGAAGGCGAGAGATAATGTTTTAATGCTTCCAGGGGGTTATATTCCCGATGAGACTATAAACAAACTGCAAGATAATATTCACACCACAATTACTAGCACAATAGAAAATCTGACTGTCAATCCAGCTGTAGATCCATCCCAATTACAGAAAATATCTATCTACCGCAATAACTACAAAATAGTTCGGCAAGTAATCAATGGAATCAAAATAGAAAACAAGCGCATTAGCCTTAAACCTTTTTATAACCTACTACAATCCAAAGTGGATAGACTACAGAGCAGCTGGAGTATTTTCAATAGCGAAGACATAGATGCTCTACAGGATACAAAGAGCTTTTGGCGTCAACTTAGAATTTTGGAAGACAAATATTCAGATAGTTTGCTTGATGCTGGAAGGTTCGGAAAACTGCTAAATGTAAATAAGAAGGCAGAGTATGTAAAGGACATTACTAATCTGAAAGAAGATTTCAAAGCCTTTTGGGGAGCCAAACCGAGCCAAGAAGTTAAAGAAAGGTTTTCCATAAAGGGAAAAATCAATGAGAAAAAGTTTCTAAAGGATATTCTGGATACTAGCAGAAAAGGGTTAGAAGAGTATTTAATATCATTATGCCCTTATACTGACGAGTTTTTGGAGAATATATTTCGCCATAATAGACAACTCAGAAATACTTACAGAAATTACGGGGACAAAGGTGTAATAATTGAGGAGTTTGTTAATATTTTTGTGCTTAATATACTAAAATTTCCTGATGCTAATGATATTATAAACACAATTGATATAAAAATAGACTTCTATGATATATCAGACGAACTGCTTACAAGTGAAGATTTTCTAAAAGTAATCGAGAATTATGAATTGAATCTGCGCCAGACATCATTGGGTTTTGAACCTGTAAATACCAGTCAGCAGTCCTTATTTTAAATGTCAATCAGTCAGTTATCATAATCTCTGGATAATGTGAGGTGAAAACGTGAGTAATCAGATGATAACCAAAGAGGTCTATAAATTATTCCTCGGCCTTCTTAGACACAATCACTTAACACGTAAAAATGCTCTCCCCCTCAATGGTATTTATATTTTTTATGAGAAGGGTGAGACATGTCCACTTGGAGGAATAGAAACCGACCGTATTGTAAGAATAGGTACCCACAAGAGTGATGGCAGGTTTGCAGGAAGGATACGTCAGCACTACGGACAGGTTAATTCTCTTAGAGGCAACAAAAACTCCAGTGTCTTCAGAAAGCATGTGGGTAGTGCCTTAATAATCAGAAATGATCCAAAAGACATAAGGCTAAAGGATTGGATAACTCAAGATGGACCAACATATATGGAAATTGAAGAACAGGTTAGTCGGGAACTGAGGAATAACTTCACCTTTGTTTGCTTCAGTGTAGATACTAGGGAAGAGAGATTAGATATTGAAAGCGGATTAATTGCCCTTTTAGCTCAATTGCCTCTGGGACAACCATCAGATAATTGGCTTGGTAAATATGCAACTAGTCCTGATATAAGCAGAAGCGGTCTCTGGAACACTCAACATATCGGCAGTACACCACTTTCAATAACCCAGTTACAGAGATTAGCTGAATTAGTAAGGGGTTAGAAGAATGAGCAGCAAATTAGTTATAATTCCATGTGGGCAGGGGAAAGTCTGGGATAAGCATCCAGATACAAGAGAAGTAAAAGCCAAATATGCTTATACAGGTGCTCCATTCAAAGTGAACAGGGAATATGCAGAATGCATTGCTGACCGATGGGTAATATTAAGTGCTAAATATGGATTCATAGATCCTGATTATACTATTCCAGGTCCTTATAATGTTACCTTTAAAAAAAAGTCGCCTGAGCTGGTTACTGTAGGCATTCTGACACAGCAGATTAAAGAGATGAACCTTAATAATTTTAACCAGGTAATTGGTCTTGGTGGGAAGGAGTATAGAGCCATGATTGAATCAGCCTTTACTCCCTACAAAATTAGACCCAGCTTTCCATTTGCTGGCTTACCAATCGGAAAAGCAATGTCGTCAATAAAGAAAGCTTTATTAGTGCAATGATGACCCAAAGTGGAATTTATGTTAAAATCAAAATTAATAGAAGAAGTTCGCAAAATACTGCGTAAAACCTATGCGTATCCTATATAAACGAGTTTTACGAACCCATAGGAACTCTATAATAACCTATATAACTGGGCTAGAAGGTTATGAAGGATTTTTGCTTCAGACACGTACGTTTGAGGGGCGTATGCCGAGAGGCGTGGGGGTTCAAGTCCCCCCTCCGACACCAAACAGGCAATATACCGAATGTGGAAATTATTCACGTTCGGTTTTTTGTTTTCTGAACGTGTGTGTAATACGTATGTGGAAAAGTATTATGCGTATAGTCTCCCTAGACAATGTGCCCTTATGTCGAAAGGAGAGTGATTCGTATTTCAATTTAGTTATCGGTATCTATAATACTATAGATTGTAATCTCTTTTGATTTTCGGTAACATAGCCGTCAGGACTGCCAAAAGGGTCGTTTGTGGCAGAACGAACAATTCTATTTTTTGAAGTTAATCTTTTAAGAGCTACCTCACTGAATGTTAAACTCATCGCCATCCCCCCAAGTACATATTAAAATTTGCGTGTTAATGCTACTCTAATATTAGGCCAGATGCTGGTTAAAAAATAGGCCACCTTAATATTCCAATCCTGTATGATGATGTTGCGAGACATTTTCGTACAGGGGGAAAGGAAATGATTAAGATGGCAC
>JAQVWS010000183.1 GCA_028709585.1 Syntrophomonas sp.
CGGCATGATACATAATAGGCTGCACATCCAGGGAATAGTCTTCCCAGAGGATCTTGCCTTCCTCTATGAACTTGCGGAAACGGCGACTAACTGCAGTAAATCCAGAGTTAGCCATATAAGAATTTATTAACACCTTTACACAACCAGCTCCAATGAGCAGGTCTGTGTCGCCTCCACCAGGTCCACCTTGCAGATATAAGTCTTTGATACCTTGTCTGACAATTTCATGCACTGCTGCATATGGCTTACGGTTGGTTACGAATCCGCCCAGCACTATTTGATCACCATCGTGAACAAAATTGCTGATCGCTTCTTTCATCGTCATTACTTTGCTTACAGCCACACAATTCACTCCAATCTAAGTAAACTAATTAAGATAATTTATCATTTAATCCCAATTAAGAATTAAACAATCATATTACAAACTTATTCAGTAATACCCGGTTAACTTTTCTTGACTTTCTCGCTAAATATCCCATAACATCTGTTACTTTAACCTTGCTAGGTACATGTCCATTACATATTTAGGGCAACCCATCCCATTTTAAAACTATTGCCAAGGTTATACAGTTTCATTAAAAAGTTTTTAACTGATAAGATTTTCTTAGGGATCTAGAAATAAATAGGATTAATTGTTTTAGTAATTGGGGTAACAGATGCTGTACCTGGTCATGTTGTTCGGAAATGTGGACACATGCATCACCATAGGCTACACAATTAATTTGTTTGGTTTATCAGGCAATGATAATAATCTCTGATAGCTTTGCCCCATCCTATAGGCAATGCTGGTCTTTAGTTACTGTAAGTTCATTAAATCAGGGAAACTTACAGGACAACAACCATGACTATGAATTTTGGTGTAATTACAGCATTAACTCGTCAATACACTCGATGATTACTAGTGGAGAATCTCTTTTTTACCCGGTTAAAGCGTTTTTCCTTCTCATTTCACCTCCTATTACAAAACATCCATAGGTATTTCCAAATTTTAATAGCATTCCTGTAAAATTGATGCAATATACGTGCCATCTTTCGATTTTTTGTCAACTCGATTAACTAATCCCTCAACATTCCGCTAAAAAATTTTATTCATCGTTAATTTCTTGGCGACATCTTACAATTTTATTTTATCTAATACCTTTCGAAATAAAGGCACATTAACAACTATTGTGCTTTCCGGACATAACTCCTGACAGCAATAGCATCTTATACAGCGGCTGTAGTCATAGATCGGTGGTTTATTGGTGTCTTTATTATCCCAGTCAAGAACTTTGGGTATGACCGGGCACACATTAACGCACACTCCACACCGTAAACAACCTTTCTCATTAATAACTGGTTTGGGCACTAACTGATTCGTCAACAGGCCGGGTATTTTCCAGGAAATAATATTTGACCCTTTTTTTATATCAAAATCTGATAACATAAACCTATTTATATCATCACCCAGAAGTTCAATATCCTTCTGCAAATAGGTGCCTAAACCCGATTTCATTCCTAATTCCAGGGTAGCAACCGTTTCAGGCATCACTCCAATCATCCTGCATACCGTAGCATCCAAAGCTACGGGGTCACTGGAAATCAGTATCACATTCATTGGCCGGGGCTTGCCGCCTCTTGGACCATTGCCCTCCATAGCCATAATGCCGTCCATAACATATAAACGCGGCTTTAGAAGACTATTTAAGTCAACCAGCATCTGAGCAAAGTTATTCAATTCAGGCAACTTCACATGATACTCGCCCTTCAAAACCCCAGGTATACATCCAAACTGATTCTTAATACTGCCAGTCATGCGAGTTAAAGCGTGAGTTTTCAGCTTGGGCAGGCTCACAATTCCATTACTTGCCTTAACTCCTTTAGCAATTATAAATTTTTTATTCTGAACTCCGGCTTCAAAAAAGACTGCCTCACCATTGCGAAAATCGGCCATTTCTATATGTAATTCTGCTGCGGCCATAGCAATTCCAGTCTTTCTGGCAACTGATTCCGGGCTTCCAAAACCGGGTGAATCGCCATAACAAAGCTTGATTCCTGCTTTTTGCAGAATCTCCCCTACGGCTTTAAATACCGCTGGGTGGGTGGTAACACACTTCTCTGGAGGGTCACCGGTCAATAAATTTGGTTTTAAAAGAATACTCTCTCCTGGCTTGAAAAAAGCTAACGGCCCTCCAATCAGGTCAAGGCCTCTGGCAACAGCCTCCTTGACCTCTGCATATTCATAGCTTGTACACCTAATCAAAACTACCTGTGCCATAGGAGCCCTCCTAAAAATGCCAGCATTTGAATTATTATTTTTATTTTTTTAACCTAATATACCCATCAACGGCAAATACTTCTACTGCCGCAAAGGAAGATCTTGGGAATTGTTGTTGTTAAATGCTATTGATAAGAAAAGGGCTCTATAGCCCCCTCAAATAAATAAATGCTAACAAAGAGATTGAGGCCAACTATGGCATAATAATCGATTACAAGTTAGCTAATCTTTTAAATATAATTACTCGTAACGCAGAGCTTCAATGGGATCTGCTTCTGCCGCTTTACGAGCAGGGTAGAACCCAAAGACGATACCTATCAAAGATGAAAACGCAATTGCAATTAAAGCTGACCAGGCTGACACCTTCATCTCCCAGCCGGATAAGGAGCCGAATAAGCTGGACAATCCATACCCCAATGTGCTGCCCAGAGCTCCGCCTATTAAACATAACAGTATAGATTCTATCATAAATTGATTTAAGATATCCCGGGTGGTGGCACCCACTGCCATGCGTATCCCGATTTCCCTGGTACGCTCAGTTACTGATACCAGCATAATGTTCATTACGCCTATGCCGCCCACGATCAGTGATACCGCTGCTATTCCTCCTAAAAGCAGAGTTAGAATGCGAGTTGTATCTTCGATGGTTGCCAGTAGCTGAGCCATATCCATAATGCGAAAATCATTATCTGCGTTTGCCGACAAGCGATGTCGCTCCCGTAGTACATTGGTGACGGCATCCTGTAAAAATGGCAGGGCATCTTGCTCGCTGGCCTGGACAATAATTTGGCGCAGGTTATAATCCCCAATTATCCGCTGTTGGGCAGTACTTAGAGGAACATAAATTGTATTATCGGGGTCTGAACCCCCCATTCCTCCAACACCTTGTACAGGCAACACCCCCACAATTGTAAAAGACAGACCATTTATGCGTAACCCGGTGCCAATCGGCACTTCTACTCCGGGGAATAGGTTTTCTGCTACGGTATGTCCA
>JAQVWS010000061.1 GCA_028709585.1 Syntrophomonas sp.
CAGACATTCATGTGGCGCTCGGGTCGGTCTCCACCGGAGCCCTGTCCTCCACATAAAGAAGAGTACTTTTAGTATTACCAAAAAATTGGCTGATTATTCCATTTACACAGTCTTATTTACACTCCCAAACCCAAAAATGAGCAAGGCATTCTATGATTTTGTTTCTCGTAGAATGCCTCAGCCAAATTATCTTAGAAGTTCATGTGGTCTTATAAACAAGCTGTTTTTAAGCAGTATTTTAACCGCTATTGAATGGTTTTATGGAACTATTACAACCAACTTGCCACCAACAGTATCTACAGCTAAATCCGAAAGGATTTTAATAGCATGACGGACGTCTCCGTAAGAAGATGACGAATTACTTTGAATTAAGCTACCATCTTCATACTTTATCTGGTAGACATGAGTAGTGCTTCCCGCCTTGGTACTCGTCCAAGTTCTTCCAATTCGAATATAATCAGGATTTGTTACTCCAGCAGGTCGGTTGTTCCAGTCCGTTGTGCTGATTAGCCCTATCTTCTCAAACTGTCCGCCAAAATCTTGTACAACATTCTTCTTTTGGATGTTGGCATCAAACCAGTTGTCAAGAAAAGCTTTAATATTTGATGGGTCTTCGTTGTTTGGTCCCCAAGTAATCAAATCACCAGTTGGTGAATTAATTGAATAAACACTAAGTAAATAACCACTAGCAGGATTAAGCACAAAATAATCTCTGCCATCAAACTCAACTTCAATCCCCGCTGTCAGTTGGGCAACTATTTGTAATGTTTGAATACTAAATGCTTCACTTGGTTGAGATGCTTTGCGGGTCGGTGTTTCTTCGATTCTAGCCATAAACGAGTACTCATTATTCGGAGATAGCCCCGAAAACTCATTGTCACTCTGCCATGTAATTCCCTCGTCTATACTGAATTCATGGTGTGCGTTGCCAATCAGGGTAATGCTGTCATGGGTCCTACTTGCTTCTGCTGGTGCTGCAGGAGCTGCCGGACCGTCTGCCTTTTCAACTGCTGCCGTTGCCTCACTGGTAACACTGCCCATAGCATTGGTGCCATCGGCAGTGACGGTAACAGATATGGTTTCACTAATGTCAGCTTCCACTAAAGTATAAGTTGCAGCTGTTGCTCCCATTATATCTTCTCCGGAACGATGCCACTGATAGGTTGGCACGTCAGATGCTGTTAACGGGGTATAAGTTATACCTGAAATATTAGCCGTTAATTGCTCACCAAACTTCAACTCCCCTTCTATTGTCACTATACCTCCCATTTCCGGTACCATTACTTCTGTGTAATCGGTCAACTCACCATCCTCAATTATCCAATTATAAATGCTCTTCCCGTCTACTCCATCTGCATTAGAAACGGGGGTATAATCTATGTTCACAAAGATCATGTCTACCCTGGCATAGTTGTTATTCAGTGTCCCGACTTCCCAGCCTATTATCCTCCCAAAATGCGTATCACCGCCAGAGGTCCTGGTAATTTGGGAGTTTAAGGCAAAAGAGTTGCTGAGTGTACCCGAACCCAATTCCCCAACTAATCCGGCGACGGCTTCTTTTCCGCTCACATCCCCAGTGGCATAACTGTTTGAGATGCTGCCTTCAAAACTGTAGCCCACCAGACCGCCAATAGTGCATTCTCCGGAAACAGTTCCTGTAGCATAAGAATTCAATATCTGGGCTTCATATTTGCTGGCCATAACGTTTTTATAATTCTCTCCGACTAAACCCCCAGCTCCGTCACCATTAACGCTGCCTGCAGCGTGAGAATGTGTGATCATACCATAATTATTGCCCGCTAGACCTCCCGCATAGCCACCATTCGCGTAGAGAGAACCTGTTACGGCTCCAGCAGCATAACAGTTCTCAACTTTTCCATAATTGGACCCTACCAGGCCGCCGCCATACAAATCGCTATTTTGCACTGTCGCCAAGGAATGTGAGTCCTTGATGAGGGCATGCTTGTCTATTGTTTTATCAAAGTTGTAGTTAATGCCTACCAGACCGCCAGTGTCAACGCGGCCTGTTACCTGTCCGGCTGAGCTGCAATTGTCAATATGTCCTTCATTTGCGCCGGCCAGGATTCCGACTTCTTCAGCGCCGGTGACATTCGCATCGTTTAGTACTATCCTTATTAATTGCCCCGACTCTCCCACATAGCCGAAAAATCCAATTCCATCAGTAGTTGGCCTGTTGATGAATAGATTGTCTATCGTATAGCCGTTGCCATCATATTTACCGTTGAATGGTAAATTCCAGGCAGTGCCGAACGGCGTCCAGCCGGCACCGGTATTGTAGGGAGCTGTATTCAGTTCAATATCCGCCACTTGAATGTATTTTTTGTCCAAGCCTCCCGTATATGTACCCTCGTAAGCAGTACCCGCTCCAAAAGTGTTATCAATACTATTACGAATATTGTTCAATTCCTCGGCAGTTGCCACGGGGACATACCCTTCCGGCAGGAAGTTGGCAGTCAATATGGTGTTTGCCGCTGGCATAGTGTAGACAAAAGAAGCTTCTGTGCTCACAATTGTTTCACTGCTAGTCCAGCTTACAATCTCGTACCCGGCATTAGCTGTCGCGATGACCTCAACTGACGCACCTTCCTCATAAGGACCGCTGGCAATGCTGTCGGCGGCACTTCCACCACCGGTTGGATTGGCCTGTACTGTCAAGGTATATGTTTCCGGTATCACGAGAGGTGGGGGAGGTGAATAATCGCTGCTGCCACCGCTGCCGCTGCCGCCCGATGTGGTTGACGGGGGTGTTGTAGCCGGTGGATTTACACCAGGGGCCACTTCCTGCTCTGACGGTAGCCTTTCAAAGCTTACACCGTCTGCTTTTATTTCTGCTTTCACTACTGTTCCGGTGCCTTTGATGTCTGCCTTGGTTTCCAAGACCATGCTGCTGACCGTAGTTCTTTCGGATAGGGTGATAATCGGGCTGTCTGAACTGCCGCGCACAGTTATTTGGTCAATGCGGGTTCGTCCCTGGGTTAATATGCCTACACTGACATTCTCCAGGACGACAGAAGCAAAATTCCCTTCCAGGATTATTGCCTCACCGGCAGCGTCCTCAGCTATCACAACGGCCAGACCATTAACGGCCGTTGCCACAATTCTCACTTGTCCTTTTACATTTTGGACTACGACTTTTTTAAAAACTCCGCCGTTGATATGTATGCTGTCTTTTCCCCCGCCGCGTATAAATGTCTCACCGTATACAATAATGTCATTGAGGGTAACATCACCATTACCAACCTCTTCAGTAATGATCAAATTGCCGGTAATGATCAGGTTCTGCAGTATAGCGCCGTCTGCCTTGACCAAAACATGCCCGCAGATGGTTTTTTTCCCTTGTGCCGGCCCATATGTTCCAGCCGTTTCAAATGCGATTGTGTGGTTTCTCCCCTTCTCTAATGCAACGACTGCTTCGGCTCGTGTCATCTCGGCAGCCGGTCCAAATCGCCCGTCCGGGTATCCTTTCATGATGCCGGATGAAAGCATAGACCCAATGGCCCCTTTGCTCCAGGAAGGTATACCTTCTGCATCAGTTAATAGCTCCGCTCTGCTTTCTTTGGGACTAAGGTCCAAAAGTCTTGCCAGTATAGCTGCTGCCTCCTGCCGCGTCACCGGGGAGTCAGGCCGCATTGTTCCGTCTGAATAACCCTTTATATATCCAGCTTGTATCCCTTTGCAAATTTCACTTGAGTGCCAGTCACCATCTTTAACGTCATTGAAACTATGAGACGCCTCTTTAGTAAAATAGAATGCATGGTTGGTCATGGTTATAAATTCGGCTCTGCTGACATAACTATCCGGTTTAAACATACCATCCGGATAAGCGTTTATCAGTCCTCCATCCAACCAAGTTTTAATGGTGGTTTCTGCCCAATGGCTGTTAATATCTGAGAATTTTTCCTTAACTGCCGCAGCCGGGGAAATCATTCCTGCAATCATTACCAGAGTCAGCAGGACAACAAGGTGTTTTTTTAAATAATTTACCTGTTTCATGACTACCTCCTTCAAATTTACAAAAAATTTTAACGCTCAATTCACTCTTAATAAGCTCAAGGGCTTGTGTCCAATCGTCATTCGAGAGAAAAAGTCCGCGATAGGAAAAGCTTTCGGTTTCTATTTCAAATTGAGGAGATTTTTCCGAACCCGGAGAGAAAAAGCACAGCCGTTTATTCTTAACCTCTAAACGGTATAGTGTTGTTTTGAAAAAACCGGTTTTCAGCCGTACTTCTATCCCCACATCTATCACCTCATTTTAAATATATCTATACGGATGTAACATTTGAATAGCATCAGAGCATTTGGCAATGACAAATTAAGTGGCACAACCTGTGACACTTAATTTAATTTTTAAAAAGGCTTTGATATAATAAGAACGTAGGAGGGGAGTTGCGATGCAGTTTTCCGAGAAGCTGAATTTTTTAATGGACATCACCAAAACCACAAACAGCGCGCTGTCGCGGTATGTTTTATTGGACGCATCCTATATCAGCCGCCTGCGCAGGGGTAAGCGGCAGCTGCTCCGCAACGAAGAAACTGTCAAAGGAATGGCCGCCTATTTTGCTCGAAAGTGCGGTGAAGAGTATCAAAAAAAAGCGGTAAAGGATGCCCTGAGGCTGAATCCCTTTCCTAAAGACATACTTTCCCTCACCAAAGCCATAACCCGTTGGCTGCTTGCCGAAAATGATAATAACCGAGAACTCATTGAACAGTTTCTAGGTAATTTGTCTGTCAGGGAGAGTAGTGTGACCATTGAAACAGGATATCAATGGGACAAAACGACTTTTCCCAACCGCGAAACTGCTATTTATTACGGAGTGGAGGGAAAGCGTCAGGCCGCGATATATTGTCTGTCCGAAATGATTTCCCTTAATAAGCCACAGACTTTGCTGCTTTTCAGCGATGAGGAGACCTCCTGGATGACGGAAGATCCTGTTTTCTCTAAGCACTGGGCAGCTCTTATGTTTCAAACGATTGCGCGGGGGCATCGGATTAAGATTATTCACACTATCAGCCGTGATCTGGACGAGATGCTCAGTGCCATTAGCCAGTGGATGCCGCTTTACATGACCGGGGCCATTGAGCCGTATTATTATCCTAAGAAGCGTGACGGCGTATTTGGACACACTTTTTTTATTGCACCCGGTACGGCAGCGCTGGTATCCAGCTCGGTTGGCGGACAAACCGCCCATGCTGCAAATGTTCTGCATCGTAATGCTGCAGCAGTGGCAGCCTATGAGGAGGAATTTCAACAGTATTTGCGTCTCTGTCAACCGCTGATGCTCATATTCAATGCCAAAGAAAGTGACGCTGCCCTTTTTACCCTTACCGAATTTGAAAGAGAACGCTGCAACACGCTTATTAAAACCGAATCGCTGTCCCTCTTAACCATGCCTCAAACACTTTTTGCCAACATTCTGGAACGGACTGAACTGGAAAGAGAAAGATTTCTGGAATATCATAGCCTTCGCACCGACAATTTCCGACAGACGGTTAACACCAATACTTTTTCAGAGATCATCAAATTGCCCGAACCGCAAGTTGTTATTGAAGGACAGGTCAAGGTAGCATTGTCCGACATGCTGGCCGGGGGAGCGATTTACTACACTCCGCAAGAATATTTGCTGCATATACAAAACATAGTAGAACTTCTAAATAAGTATGAAAATTATCATGTTAATCTAGTACGCGGGTCGGTCGAAGATCGGTATATGGTCTATGTGAAGGAGGAAATGGGTGCCATCGTCGCGAAAACTTCGCTTCCTCCAGTTGTGTTGGCTATGAGCGAGAGCAATATGACCGCGTCCTTCTGGGCTTTTTTGAAAACGGAGGCAGGTGCAAAAACTTTTGATAAGCCGGATAATAGAAACACCATAAGCAAGCTAAGCGGATATATTGACCATTTAAACAAATTGATTACCGTGCCAGATCTTTGAAAAAGATACAGCCTTAATTGACATCGATATTCAGCGATAACTCGGTTGCCTTTTAGGCAAGTTACACTGGATTGGACCAGTTTTCTTATGTTTTCGATGAATAAAGCCAACCAATACATGATGCAGTCTACCGACCCCATAGATATCGCAGGACTTGAAATCATTCAAAAGACTTGGGATTTGGCGGCTGCGAACGCATTAGAGGTCTTATTTGATGTAGACAGGATCGGAAATACAAAGGAATAACTTATATATGGTATCGCAGAATCTAGTTTCCAGGCAGAGCGACGAATGGTACCTTGCACATCCCTATTCTTGAATTATCATTTTTAAAAGATGACACCCTGTCTTTCTTAAAAATTTTTATTGGAATAATCATCTTTATTTATTCCAGGCATTTCACGTTAAGATACTTATCTTCCAAGATACGGCCGTCGCTCATAACCAAATAACGGTCGGAACGCTGGGCTAGCTCCGAGTTGTGGGTCACCATGATAAAAGTAGTTTTGAATTCCCGATTGATGGACTGCAGCAGGGAAAACACCTTTTCGGTGTTAGCAGTGTCCAGGTTGCCGGTGGGTTCGTCGGCTAAAATAATACGAGGCCGATTAATCAGAGCGCGGGCAATGGCTGCCCGCTGCTGTTCCCCGCCGGAAATAGCATTGGCCCGATTATCCCGTCGGTGACTGATTCCAACCATATCCAAAAGTTCCAATGCCCTTTTTTCTATTGTGGGATTAACCCTGTCCGCATAAATCATATGTGGTATCAAAACATTTTCCAAAACCGTGAACTGGGGCAGCAGAAAATGAGACTGGAATATAAAGCCCATAGTCTGATTGCGGAATAAGGCCAGTCCGTCATCATCCAGGGAGTTTAAATTAGTGTTATTAACAAAAACATCGCCTTCGGTGCTGCGATCCAGAGCACCAAGAATATTGAGCAAAGTGCTTTTGCCTGAACCGGAAGCACCCAGCATCACGGTGAATTCTCCTGCGCAGAATTCAAGGTCTATCCCAAATAATACCCGGGTCTTGACCTTGTTGCCATAATCCTTGGTAATTCCTGCCGTCCTGATTAATACATCAGCCATTGCGAATCACCTCAATTGGATCAATTTTGGAAACTTGCCGGGCCGGCAGATAGGCTGATAATGCCGAAGCCAGCACCGTAGCAGAGATAATAATCGCAGCCGTTGCCGGCTTGACCAGCAGAGTATACTCCTGTTCTGCCAGTACTACGAATAACTGGCTCATTAGCAAACCCATAGTGAAGCCTAACCCGGTGCCTGCTACTCCCAGGACTAATCCCTGGTAAAGAAAGACCCTGGATACACTTCCGGTACGAATGCCAATGGCTTTTAGTATGCCTATCTGCTTAGATTTCTGTACGGCGCTGATGGCTAATACGGAAGCCATCCCTAAAATCACCGCCAACAGCACAAATACCTGAATGGTATAACTGGAACTACTCTGGCTTCTTAGAGCAGCCAAAAGAGATGCATTACTTTCCTGCCAGCTTTTTACCTGATAATCAGGCAGGCGTGTCCCCCATTCCCGGGCCAGATTTTCCGCTTCCAGCACATCATAGACCTGCATCTCTATAGTGCTGATCCGATCACCTTTCCCCAGGAGAGCCGCGGCTTTGCGCTGGTCCATGATCAGCCAGCGCTGATTAATGGAACTTACGCCCAGGTCAAAAACCCCATCGATCATCACCGTCAGAGGCTCCCGCCCCGAAAGCTCCAGCTGAATTGGTTCACCAGCACTTACCCCCAGGTCTGCCGCCAAGTCTTTCCCCAACAGAACGGCTCCTTCCTGTACGTTTTGGCTGCCGGCAATGATGGAATCGCTGATATCATATATCCGATCTCCGTTACGAATATCAAATCCCTTGAGGAGAATAGAGCGGTTGACCTGCCCGTGGCGGATCAGGCCAGCCCCTTCAACCACTGGCAACACCGTTTCGATCCTGGAATCACCGGTTAAACTATTGGTAAGGCTTCGCCATTCCACAATGGGGCGCATTGTTTTCTGAGAAGCATCTATAAGCAACACCTTTTCACCGTCAAAAGTCTTCAGCGCATCAGCAGCCGCATTTTCCTCACTGCTAATGACAATATGGGGAGAGCGGCCTACTGTATTCTGGATCAGATTGGCCTGCAGACCGTCAATAAGAGCGGTTAGAAATACCATCACCGCAACCCCGATGGCAATACCTAAAACAATTATACTTGTCTGTCCCTTATTTTCCGTCAGAAAACGGCGGGCCAGCAGCCATTCAAAACTTATCGTATTCATGTTCTATCTCTTATCCTGTCTGGGCGTTACCCTTTGCCCTTCCCGCAGGCCTGCCGGGATTAAAGCCATATCCTCCGCCTGCAGTCCCGCAGTGATTACAACCCCCTCATCCGTCCGTATGCCCATCTGCACAGGAATGAAGCGGGCTTTGCCTCCGATGGCTATCCAGACCCCGCTCTGTCCTTCCTGCACAGTCAGGTATTTCTCCGGCAGAATGACGGCATGAGCCTGTACCGGTGCAAAAAGCTGCACTGTCAGCAATTGTCCCGGATATATAGGCGGCTCTTCACTAAAGGCAAGTTCCGCCGTAAAGGAACCTTGTTCTGCATTGGCTAAAGGTTCAGTATAGACCACTTTTGCCTCCCATTTGACTGCAGCCTCACTGGCTATCCACACCAGCGCCCGGTTTCCCAAGGTTGTAAGGCTGGCATAGCGCTGGTCCGGCTGGACTTTGACCCGCATACCGCCGCCCACTGCCAGCAGTGCCGCGGGACTATTGCCGGTCAGTAATTCCCCTGGTTTTACATAAAGATCTAGGAGTTTCCCCTCAGCGGGTGCAATAATTCTATACTCGCTTAAAACTATTTCCTTTTCCTTAAGGTCCAACTGACGCTGGTTCAGCGCCGCTTGTAAAACAGCAATCTCTGTCCCGCCCTGGGATAAAGATTTCAGTCGAGCAGCCGCAGAGCTTTCCAATTCCTGACTCAAGCGGAGATCACGTTCAGCCTGCTCTAGTTCCATTTGGCTGGCAGCGCCGCCTTGGGTCAGAACGGTAATATTTTCATAATGTCTGGCTGCCTTTTCCAGAGCCAGTTCTGCCTGCACTTTTTGGGCGCGGGCTTCTTCATAGCTAACGGTACGGGCCTTTTCCAGCTGGGCAGCAGCCGTCTGTACTGCATTTGCAGCCCGGTCCCGCTCAATCTGGGCATAGCTGTCATCCAGCTGTACCAGCAACTGCCCCTCTTTTACCTGATCACCTTTGCCCGCCGGGCATGCCAGGACTTTGCCGGAGTATGGGCTGGAAACTACCGTACTGCCTTCAGCCAGCACTTCACCGCTTAATATAAGCGAGGGTACGTATTCCTGCTCGGTGACCTTTAATGATTCGACATGGGGGGGTCGCAGCCACAAGAAGATAATAAGGCCAGCCAGGCATACTGCTAGAGCTGCCAGGATAGTTTTTTTATGCTTTAAAATATAGTTCATAGTCTCCTCCGCTAAAATAGTCATTATTCATTATAACTGATACTTAGGTTGGGGATACAATTATCTCATATAAACATATTTTAGATTTATTGGTATAAAAGACTATGATATTCACTATGTTGCAATGATGGCGGTTATTGTTATATTGATATTCATCAATGTGTTGGTTTATAATAAATATATTGATATTCATCAATGTGTAGTTTTATAATAAACAAATTGATAAATATCGATTTCATGGATAGCTATAAATATGTTTGGGGAGTGGAGATTTGCACAAGGATTATCGGAATTATGCAGCTTTAATGAAGGCTCTTGGAGATGAAACCAGGGTAAAAATATTTGACATGTTAACCCAGGGGGAAAGATGTGCTTGTAAAATTTTGGATGATTTTGCCATAACTCAATCAACTCTTTCCTATCATATGAAAATACTATGTGATAGTGGTCTGGTTAATGGCAGGCGTGATGGTATCTGGATGCGCTATACAATTAATCCTGATACCCTCGAAATCCTGAAGGAATTTATCAACGGGATTGAAGCATCTTGTAATGAAATTGATATAAATTGTTGTAAAGGGGATCAAAGGTTAAATGTTTTTATGGTTAAATAATCAGCTGCTTAAAATGGAATGGCTTTCTAATTTAGTTGAGAAACTGGTTGAACAGGTATTTGGTCTTAGCATGTCAGATAGGTTGGGAGGCAGTGTTCACTTTTTTATATATGATGTTATAAAAATTTTTATACTGCTGTCGACGCTCATATTTATTATTTCTTATATACAAAGCTTTTTTCCGCCGGAAAGAACCAGGAAAATACTGGGAAGATTCAACGGCATATCAGCTAATATTTTGGGAGCATTATTTGGAACCATCACCCCTTTTTGCTCCTGTTCTTCCATACCACTATTTATAGGTTTTACAAGTGCAGGATTGCCGATAGGGGTTACCTTCTCATTTTTGATCTCATCACCGCTGGTTGACCTGGCTTCGGTAATATTGCTGGCCAGTATTTTCAATTGGAAAATTGCCATCGCCTACGTAATAGTCGGGCTTATTTTAGCTATTGTAGGCGGCACGGTCATTAGTAAAGCAAAACTTGAGGAATACGTAGAACCATTTGTATACGGTACAGTCGTAGGAGAAGTTGACGGGCAACAATTAACAACTGCTGATAGGCTTAATTTTGCAAAAGACCAGGTTGCAGATATTGTCAAGCGGGTGTGGTTATATATTTTTATCGGGGTTGGCATAGGTGCTGCGATACACAACTGGATCCCGGAAAGCATTATTTCAGCGGTCCTGGGACAGGATAAATGGTATTCAGTGCTTGTAGCTACCTTAATCGGTATTCCCATGTATGCTGATATCTTTGGCACCCTCCCCATAGCTGAGGCTTTGGTTTTAAAGGGGGTTGGACTGGGCACTGCACTATCCTTTATGATGGGGGTAACTGCCTTGTCATTACCATCTTTGATTATGCTAAAAAAAGTAGTCAAGGCAAGGCTATTGGCGGTGTTTTTTGGAGTGGTAACATTGGGTATAATTACTATCGGTTATGTTTTTAATGCTATTGGTTACCTTTTTATGTAATTAGCAAAATTTTTTAAGGAGGATTTGAGAAGATGCAAATCAAAATATTAGGGACTGGTTGTAGAAACTGTGTGGCACTGACTGAGAACACCAAAAAGGCTCTTCAAGAAACCGGCATTAACGCTGAGGTGGTTAAAGTGGAGGAGTTAAAGGACATTATGGCTTACGGGATTATGTCTACTCCCGGATTAGTAATTGATGAAAAAGTTGTTTCCTACGGCAAAGTATTGAAGCCCAATGAAATTGTTCAGATTCTTAATAAGACAGTTGAGAAGTAAAGTGGGGGCTAATTATGAAAAATAAAGAAGATATTAGAGACTATATAAGAAATAACTATTCTGAGGTTGCCCTTAAGGGTTCTACCGGCGGCTGTTGCAGCGGGGGCTGCAGTTGTAGCGGTGAACAGATAAATATTAAGGATGCATCAATTAAAATCGGATATTCTGAGAATGACCTTAATAATGTTCCTATCGAAGCCAATATGGGTTTAGGCTGCGGGAATCCAATTGCTATTGCTGCCCTGAAAGAAGGCGAAATAGTGCTTGACCTGGGCAGTGGAGGCGGTTTCGATTCTTTCCTGGCCAGGCGGCAGGTAGGTGAAATTGGATACGTTATTGGCGTGGATATGACGCCGGAAATGATTAAATTGTCCAGGAAAAATGCTGCAGAAAGCGGATATAAAAATGTTGAATTCCGTTTGGGGGAAATAGAGCACTTGCCGGTAGCTGATGAATCAGTTGATGTCATAATATCAAATTGTGTTATTAATCTGTCCTTAGAAAAACAGCAGGTTTTTAATGAAGCTTACCGGGTGCTTAAGCCTGGCGGACGAATGTCGATATCAGATGTTGTTGCCACGGCAGAAATACCTGAATCTATAAAAAATGATCTTGCCATTTTGGCTGGCTGTATTGCCGGAGCTGAGCAAATGACAACCATAGCAGATATGCTCAAAAACGCTGGCTTTGCAAACATTCGCATGGTTCCCAAAGATAACAGCAAACAGATTATTACAAGCTGGATACCTGGTAAAAGTGCAGAAGAGTATGTAGCATCCTATATAATTGAAGCAGAGAAAATGCCAGCCTTGTAGGCATTCATGACGCATTACTCTTTCCAGGGGTTCTAAATCCCATTATATAGAGGAAATTGGTAATTGTTGTCTGTTGCTTTTTTATTATTTTGTATTATAATTAAATTGTGGTGGCGGAGAAAAAATAGTACCCGGGTTTAAGGATTTAAGGTTTATTTATTTCTATTTCCATCAAGTGTTCTTTAAGATAGTCCCTCACGAGTATAAGTTTTAGCAAATTGGTTATTTAGATACGTTTAGTTTATTACTAATATTTAGGCGGTTGGTTTTTTTCAAAGAGAGGTTAAAATTCTGTTGGTAAGACTTTCTAAAATCTTTCTCCGCCACCCTTAACCATTATTATTACATACAAAATGCCCTCTTAAGCAAACGGAGGGCATTTTTATTTTTATAATCTTTATGCGGTATTACTACTGACATTTTAATAAAACAGGCCATAAGCTTTACTGGTATCTGCAGTATAAAATATCTGCCCAGGGTATATGCTAAAAGAAAAAAGGCAGGTTTTTTCGATGCGAATTAGTGATTCCAATAAACTGGTAGGAAAGATTATGAAAATTAAAACCGGTCAAGATATGACCGAAGTTATTGTGGATGTGGGTGATCAGCCGGTTACTGCAACCATAACCGCAGGCGCTGCTCAAGACATGAATCTGCATGAGGGTGATGAGGTCTTTACCATGTTTAACTCCACGTCAGTTACTATTTTGAAAGATACTAAGAAACCTCGCAGGGACTACGGCTTTTGACAAGTCTTGCTAAACCTGTTGAAATTTTGTTAAAAATGCTTTAAAATTCTTGTTATCCGGGTCGAAAGGAGGAATGAGGATGAAAAAGGAATATTATTTGTTCTTTATTCTTATTCTTGCTGCAGCCATGGTTGCTGGCTCTACTCTGGGAATTACTATGAATTATAAATACATCTCTGAACAGGTCATTAATCAGCGTTCCCAGCAGGAGACTCTGCAAGCGCATCCCGAGCAGCAATCACACAGTCCTTTGGAGGTTAAGATTCCGCCTGAGGATATGCCGCCCGCTATACCATCAAAGCCTAATAATGATTCTGCCAGTCAATCCAATAACATAACCGATGATACATCTGCATCAGTAACAGTATCATCGAGCAGTGGCGGGAACAGAATTCTGCTATTATCACAAGCCGAAAAAAGCGATATTGAAATTATGTTAACCGCAACGGGAATAGCCGCTAATGATAATTACAGCCAACGCATACGCGAGTTTCAAGAGAATAATTCTCTCTCAGCTACGGGCATCATGGACTCTCAGACCTTATCCCTGCTTATACGGAAAACCACCCTGCAACAG
>JAQVWS010000184.1 GCA_028709585.1 Syntrophomonas sp.
ATAGGCCAGCTTATAATCAGCGGCGCCTAGCCCAGGATGTCCGGCCGCATCACCATACTGGGCCTTATCAATAAATTCCTGCGGGTGCTCCATTCTAACCCCGATAGAAAAAGGTTTTTGGCTCATAGTTAAGTAACGGTTTATTTTATGCAAATGATAATATCGTAGGTAATATTGTACCAATAATGATAGCATTACAATATTACCCAGTGATATACTGAGAAGGGAAAAAAGCAAATGCAAATTCCTATCTATTATTATCTATATCTATTAGGTTAGCCCCAATAAGAGGCTTGCATCCTTTGCCGAAACCATTGAGGATCTTGTTGTTAGCGCTTACAATCACCATCACATACCTTCCTTTGAAAATATATGCAGATCAGAAAGGGTTACTTTTTGTTCCATAGCTTTACGTTTACTTTCATTAGCATCTTTGATAGCGGGTGAATGCCACATCAGGAATTTATTACTGAGCTTTACTTCGGTACAATCTCCATATTCTTCAGCAAAAACTATCGTTTTTGCATCCTTCCTGGAATAAACCCTCACCTTCGAACCGCCTCTCCAGCCAACAAAATCTGGACTTATCTGTGGAAAATCATAATAACCCCATCTGGATCGGTCAATAACCTTTATTTTTGGTGTTTTCTCGGGTTCATAAATTGATAGCATCTTTAAGCCAGGATCTGTGGTACTAAACCCGGTAAACACGATGCTTGTTCCATCCGTATCGATATATCCGGGATGTTGACCCGGGGTAATGATCTTATGAATTGAATGGTCTTTAAGGTCATTGAAAAAGATCTCTGAATGCTTCATATGTTCATCCGGCTCAAGCCAGGCGATAAAGTCTTTGCCTATGATCGGCTCGGCAGCATTCTCACGAAAGGGAGTGGCCTTTTGACTGACGAAGTCATATCTCATAATTTTATACTTTGGCTTATTATTGTCCCTTTCACTGGTTGACCATAGTAAATAATCATTGCCAAGCGCAATCATTTCATAAGAAATCCCAGGCAGCAACCCCTTTTTATCGCTTACCACCATAGTTTTTTTATTCTTCCGGTCATACACCACTATCCTCGGTGAACCTGCTACAAAATTAGTATCTTCTGTCCACGCCAGGTAATTATCATTGAATTTAAAAAAAATTATACTATAATTATCCTTGGCGTTATAAAGACTCTGGGTTTTGCCGGTATATAAATTGTATACTATCAATTCTCCTGGCTTCCCGATATTACTCGGAACAAAACCGAAGATTTCACCTTTATCAGAAATGGCCAACTCATACCAGGGTCTGCCATCAGGAAGCTGCGCTCTTATAGTTCTAATCTGTGTTTCCTTAAAAAGTTCATTATAGACAACATCTGAGGTACCATCAGTGTCACTGCTGTCAACCTTATTAATCTGCGCTGTAATTTGATGGTTATCAGGTTGATGCCTGGGGTGGTTACAACCAGTAAATGCAATCATTAAGAAAACCACTAAAAAGATATAAATCCTTTTCATAAACTATCCCCTTTCTCCTGCCTTTTTACTACTTAATCACCTACGGAAAAAAATCATGAATATTACATTGCTAAGAGGAGGCAATTAAAATATATCAACTGCCTCCTCGCACTAGACGAATTATTTGATCACCAGATAATACCCCTGCCATTAACTATCCCAGCCAATGTGGCATAATTCATGGAAGAGCTTGCTGGAACGTTTCCACTCCACGATATAAGAAGTGAAGGTCTTGGCACGAATGATTTCAGCTGCTGTTGCTGGACCACAGTAATAACTATTATCTTGTGTCATCTGCCAAAAAGGGATTATTACGTTTTGCTCTGACGTTTGCGACTGAATGTTGTTTGATTTAATTGTTGGAGTCCTGAAAGGTAATGCAGCCGAAGCAGATTTGATTATGTCTTCACTAGCACCAAGATCTTTTAATTTGGATAAATAATCTTCCTTTTGGACTAGTCCTTGTTTGTATTGAAAGTGCAATTCGGCCATTTTTGTTTTTTTTTCCTGGAGTTATTTTAAACTATCTGATACGGGATAGCTCATAATATCCTTACCATCTACCGTTTTGACAAAGATACCCCCAATACTTCCATCAGGTTCAACCAACTTTTCATTTGCCATCGACTGAGGTACTATTAGTACCATAATCAAGGCACTTGTAAGTAATAAGCCCAACAATTGTTTCCTAATCATACAAATCAGCCTCCCTCAATAATAACATTGTTCATTAATCATAAAATTAAGTTTGCCGCCCTTATAGGCACCACCTCTTTTCACGACATTTATCTACCGCTTATTGGTATCTGATAACTAGACTAATAAGCATGCAAAAAGGTTGACAAAAATTTCAAAAATTTTTGTCAACCTTTTCCGTGTGAATAATCCGGGTCAAAATGAGCCATTATTCCGGAAAGTGAGAGCTACCAATCCGCCAAAATGTGAGCCGCCCCCTATTAAGTAGACAGGGGGCGGCTCAAAGTAAGGCTCTATTTATTCTTTTACTTTTTTAATTTACATCTGGGTCATATTAGCACTTTCATTTGCACAATCGTGGCAAACTTTAGCGCATTCCTGGCAGTGCTGGTCTTTAAACATATGACATTCTATTGCATAGGCATCACATATAGTCCTGCATACATTGCAGATAATTCATACTATTAACCAGAACTTAAAGGATGGAATTTTGGTTACGGATATTGGATACTATCGGCATCATGCTATTATATTTGCCCAGCCGTCGATCTCGGGACACTTTTTTCGGATACAGAACAGTCATCGTTTGGATCAGGATTACCGTCTGCGGCAGCTGCACAACTGTTGAATCCGGAAAAGATAGTATTTCTGATCTGTGGAGACGGAGGATTTCATTCAGTAAGCGGAGATATGGCCACATTGGTGAAGTATAATCTTCCAGTGGGGAATTATCCCGGGCAATTATGCCCTGGCTAGAAAGACTGTCTTGAAAGCTTAATATCCCCTACCCTATAAGTCCACCTCTTAACGCTATTGCAGAGGTGCATACTTTAGCATGATTTTTTCCGCCGTTTTGATTCCATCAACTGCAGATGACATTATACCTCCGGCATAGCCTGCTCCTTCTCCCATAGGATATAAACCATAAATGTTTG
>JAQVWS010000062.1 GCA_028709585.1 Syntrophomonas sp.
AGCAATTGTTTGGATGTATGTGATAAAGACTCCCGCCTATTCAGTAACAGTAGACGGAAACAGCGAATTTATTGTCGAGAATTCCGCCGATGTAATCCAAGCCTTGGAGCAGATCTTAGAAGAAGAGGGTGAAATTGATCAAGCCATGGAAATCAAGAGCCGAATCGGATTCAAACGAGTGTATGTTAGCCCTAGCCGTTTAGTTGCTGCTGAAAATGTGGCAAATGAGTTAGGGATTGCACTGCAGCCAAAAACTATAGCGGCAGCTATTTTGGCAAATAATAATCCGGTTGTTTATGTACAAGACCAGCTGGTGGCCGAGGCCATGCTCAACCAGCTGAAGAATAATTATTCTTTGGTGGCGGAAGGGGAGAAGCTGTTATCTGTAGAGTTTGAGGAACAGATACAGATAAGAGAGGAAAGGGTTCCAACCGCACAAGTACTAGCTCTAGATGATGCGCTGAAGGTAATCTCTACTGGTTCAGCCAGCCCTCATATATATAAGGTTCAAGAAGGAGATTCCCTGTGGTCAATTGCTCGTAAAAATGATATGTATGTGTCAGAAATTCTTCAACATAATAATATACAGGAAGATACCGTTTTAGCGTTGGGACAAGAGCTGATTTTAAACCGGACCCAGCCCTCAATTAATGTAGTTGCAAAAATTGAGGGACAAAGAAACGAAGAAATTCCATTTCAAACCAAGACCATAACTGACCAGCAAGCAAACGGTGGGGTTAAGGTCAGTGATGAGGGCCAAAATGGATTGAAATTCGTGGCCTATTCGGCTACCAAGCGCAACGGCGTTATGGAAAATCGAGATATCAGCGAAGAGAGAATTATTAAAGAAGCGGTTGACAGGGTAGTAGTTAAGAGCAGCCGTACTTATCAGGTGGCATCCCGCGGCGGAGGTTCAGGAACCCTGAACTGGCCTGTAAATGGGATTATTACACAATCCTATGGCGGTGGGCATACAGGAATTGACATTGGCGGAAGCAGCGGGACTACTATAGTGGCAGCTGCCGGAGGGACGGTTAGCTCTGCTGGATATCAGGGCGGATATGGTAATTTTGTTGTCATAAACCATGGGAACGGTTTGGTTACCAGATATGCACATTGTTCGAAAATGCTCGTTAAAGCAGGGCAACGTGTGAGCCAGGGTGAGGCAATTGCAAAGCGAGGCTCTACTGGACGCAGTACCGGACCTCATTTGCATTTTGAGCTTTTACAAAATGGTTCATTCCGTAACCCTATTAACTATCTGCGTTAATACCGAATTACAGAACCCTGGCCTAAGAATCCTGGTCAGGGTTTTATTATTTGTGGGGATAATCTTAATAACCAGCTAAATAACCAGAAGGAGAGTATGAATGATGTATGATGTGATAATATTGGGCGCAGGTCCTGCTGGCTTAACAGCTGCCATATATACTGGCAGGGCATGGCTGAAGACATTGGTTTTGGAATCTGCGGTTATTGGCGGAAATGCTGCCGTAGCTGACCAGATTGACAACTATCCGGGATTTCCCTTTGGGATTCTGGGTGGTGAGCTTATGGAAAACTTCCGTAAGCAGGCGGAGCGATTTGGGGCTGAGATACGGATAGAAGAGGTAGTTAAAGTTGATAACACTCCTAAAGGGAAAAAGGTTATTACCACTGAAGGTGAGTATATGGCCAAGGCAATTATAGTTGCCACAGGTGCCCGTCGCAGGGAATTGGGGGTGCAAGGTGAGCAGGAATTCCTGGGGCGGGGCGTATCCTATTGTGCCACTTGTGATGGAGCGTTCTTCCGCGGGTTTCCAGTAGCCGTTGTTGGCGGAGGTGAATCTGCAGTTAAGGAGGCTCTTTTTTTAGCCGATATAGCATCTAAGGTTTATCTTATCCATCGGCGCAACGAATTTAGAGCTACTGCTGAGTCGGTGGACAAACTCATGAAAAATGAAAAGATTACATGCAAATTAAACCAAGTGGTAAAAAGGATAGAAGGCGATACTGTGATGCGGCGAGTAATATTACAAAATGTACACAGTAAGGAAGAAGAAGTTTTGCAGGCCGAAGGGCTATTTGTCAGTATTGGATTGGTTGCTGCCACCGAATTAGTGCAAAGACTGATTGATACTAAAGATGGTTATGTAGTTACCGATGATCATATGCTGACTTCGGTTCAAGGTATCTATGCCGCTGGAGACATTAGATCCAAAGTAACCCGTCAGATTGCAACCGCGGTAGGAGATGGCGCTGAAGCAGGCATGTCAGTTACCGAGTATCTTAAACAATTAGATTTCAAAGAATAATTTTCAATTAGAGTCTCTGCCAACTGTACCAGTATTTTCTTTACCCCAAATCAAATATCCATTGTATAATCAATGGGTAAAGAGATGAGGGGAGAGGGGTACTTTGCCAGAGATTAAGAGTATTAACCAATGGATGATTATGGCAATCGTTGCCCTGTTAATACTGATATTATATCTATATATAAACAGCGGGTTGGTTGCCCAGGCCAAACAGAGCTTGATGCGATTCATGGTAGGGCAAGAGACAAACATACGAACTGGTCAATGGAACGAAATGCAGACGGAGCACTATGCAATCAAGTATTTGCCCAGGGATGAGGATAGTGTAAACCTGGTGGCCGAAGCTGCTGAAGAAGCGTATTTTTCGGTAAGCAGTCATTTTGGGCAAAAACCAACCAGGCAGACTACAATAGTAATCTATTCCGATACTAAGAGCCTGGCTGCCAGTTTTGGCTGGGATAAAAACGAAAAGGCCCTGGGGGTATACTGGGGAGGTACTATCAGGGTATTGTCTCCACGCGCTTGGCTATCAGACTTGGGGCAACGCGAGCGTTTTAAAAAAGAAGGCCCCATGGTGCATGAGTTTACACATTTAATAGTTGATGAAATGACCAAGGGCAATTATAATCGTTGGTGGACAGAAGGAATTTCTCAGTATACGGAAAAGAAGATAACTGGATTTGAATTTGCAAATCCTTTTGCCGGAGGACAGAAGTTTCAATACTATACCCTGGAGAATCTGGAGAAGAATTTTGATAGCCTTGATCAGTCAATAGCCTACTGGGAGTCTTTACAAGCAGTAGATTATATAGCAAATAACTACGGGGAAGAGAAATTATATACTATACTTTGCTATCTCGGTAACGGCTATGCTATGAACAAGGCCACAGAGACAGCGCTGGCTATTGATTATAAAACCTTTGCCAAGGATTTCTATTGCTATCTGGAAAACAATTAGATGAGGTGTTAATTTTGCAGGATAACCTGGTTATTGAGGGAGGACAGGCACTGCAAGGCAGTGTTAGAATAAGCGGGGCCAAGAATGCGGGCTTAGTCCTGATTGCCGCTAGTATAATGGCCGAAGGAGAGACTATCCTGGACAACTTACCCAGGATATGCGATACCGAAGTTATGGTGGAGATATTGCTTGAAATGGGGGTTGATATTCATTGGAACGAAGAGGGAAGCCTTTGTATCTACCCGCCGGATCATGAGATAAACTGTACCACCCCTTATGAATTATCGAAGAAGCTTCGCGCTTCCAACCTTTTTTTGGGTGCATTGTTGGGACGGCAGGGGAAAGCGATAGTTTCTATGCCGGGCGGGTGTGATATCGGTTCCAGGCCCATGGATTTACATATAAAGGGTGCACGAGCGCTGGGGGCCAATGTTGATATTGAACACGGTTATATATCCGCAGAAAATCGTGAACCATGCGGCTCCAGAATTTATTTGGATTTCCCCAGTGTTGGAGCAACGGAGAACCTGATAATGATGGCCTGCAAAACTCCGGGGAGCAGTATCATCGAGAATGCAGCCAAGGAACCGGAGATCGTTGATTTGGCAAATTTTTTAAATACCATGGGTGCGAAAATAAGGGGAGCAGGAACAGATATTATAAAGATCGAAGGAGTTTCCAGGCTGCAAGCGGGAAGATATGCAATAATTCCTGATCGCATTGAAGCTGGTACCTATATGATAGCTGCTGCTATTTCCGGGGGAGAGATTTTGGTAGAAAATATTATACCTACTCATCTTCATCCGATAATTGCCAAGTTACAGGAAGTAGGCGCTATTGTTCATGAAACCGATCAAGGCATTATAGTGAAAGCGGGACCTAAAATAATGAGAACCGATATTAAAACTATGCCTTATCCGGGGTTTCCTACTGATATGCAATCACAAATGCTGTCTTTATTAGCTTTGGGTAACGGTACCAGTATAGTAGTAGAAAATGTCTTTGAAAACCGGTTTCAGATCGTGGATGAGCTGAATCGTATGGGCGCCAAAATAAAACTGGAAGGACACGCGGCAGTAGTTCAAGGAACTAAATCACTGTATGGAGCTAGAGTAAAGGCAACTGATCTACGTGCAGGGGCGGCTCTGATAATAGCTGCATTGGCAGCTCAAGGAGAAACCGTTATCGAAGATGCCATACATATTTTCCGCGGCTATGAAAACGTAACTGGAAAATTCAGCAAGCTAGGAGCTAAAATCAGATAACTGGACTTATTATTTATTAATGAATCGATTAGGAGAGGTACCATACTTCTCCTTTTTTGTTTAAAAGCAAAAGGGGATCCATGAGGGAGTTCTTAATGCCGAGGGGCTCATTGCATTTAATCGGAAGCTTGGTTAGACTTAAACGGACAAATGTTTAGGGGTGGTGAACTTTGAAATACCGGATTATTTCCGTTGGTAAAATCCGCACCAGGTTTTTCTCTGAGGGTGTTAACGAATATATTAAACGACTGACACTTTATACTGACATTGAACTTCTGGATGGCCTGGAAGAAAAAATCAGCCCCCGTGCCGGTGAAAAGGATATTGAAAAAGTTCTGCACAAAGAAGGCGAACGAATTCTGGGTTTACTTAGAGAAAATGATATTTTAGTAGTTTTGGACAACATGGGGAAAGTATTGAGTTCAGAAGAATTAGCTCTATACATTGAGAATTGGAATATATCAGGGCGCAATAGAGTGAATATGGTTATAGGCGGGGCTCATGGTTTAGCTGATATAGTAAAAAAGAGGGCGGATTGTTCTATATCCTTTTCCCGGATGACTTTTCCGCATCAAATGGCAGCTCTAATTCTTTGTGAACAAATTTATCGGGGATTTAAAATATTGAAAAATGAGCCATATCACCACTAGTCATATATCTGGAACGCAGAACATTAAGCTCGATATATTGGGTCTATGATAATAAAGTAGCAATTATAATTTGCACAACCTGCAGCTACTTGCATTCCAATCAAAAAGCATTTACAATTAACTAGCATAATTAGTATTAGAATTAAGATTTGCCGTGCTAGATGGGAAATTAGCGGTGTCCTGTAACCTGCAACCCGCTATAGCAGGATTGAATTCCTGAGCTGAGGGAGTATCCTTGTAAGGCCCGGCTTGAATAAGTGGTAAAGAAGTTTGGGTCCTTTGCAATGGGACGCCTTGAACCGTGTCAGATCCGGAAGGAAGCAGCACTAAAAGGTTCATCCGATGTGTCGAAGGGTTGCCTGAATGGAGCCAACTGTTCAAGCATCGCTTGGAAGGTATTTTCGAGGCCAGGTGCACGGCATTATATTATCACACACAGGTTTAGGCCTGTTTTTTTATATAGTTTTTAGGTTATATGAACAATAAAACGATATAATTAATATAGATTTAACGCCGTGAAAGACTTAATGTGGTCAGAGGAGGCGAAATTATGGCATATTTAGCATTGTACAGGGTTTGGAGACCACAAAAATTTACGGAAGTGGTGGGACAAGAGCAAACGGTAACTGCTTTACATAATTCAGTAAAGGAGGACCGACTAACTCACGCCTATCTTTTTTGCGGCCCCAGAGGAACTGGAAAAACCAGTATTGCTAAAATATTGGCTAAAGCAGTGAACTGTGACAACATAATTGATGGGGAGCCATGCAATGAGTGCAATTCCTGCCAGGATATTAATAATGGCAATTTTATGGATGTAATAGAAATAGATGCGGCCTCTAATCGGGGAATCGATGAGATTAGGGATCTGCGGGAGAAAGTTCGGATTATGCCTGCACAGGGCAAGAAGAAAGTTTACATAATAGATGAAGTGCATATGCTGACTACGGAGGCCTTTAATGCACTTTTAAAAACCCTGGAGGAACCGCCGGAATCGGTAATATTTGTACTTGCCACTACGGAAGCCCATAAAATACCTAGTACAATAATATCCCGCTGCCAAAAGTATAATTTTCACAGACTAACCCTGCCCCAGATCGTTGCTCGACTGAAAGAGGTGTCTAACCGTAATGGTATTGATATTGACGATGAAGCGCTGGATTTAATCAGCCGTCGGGCAAATGGAGGAATGCGGGATGCGCTGGGGATGCTCGATCAGCTATGTTCATATAAGGATGGCAGCTTGAGTAAAACGGATGTACTTGATGTGTTAGGATTGGTGGACGACTTATTCGTAGCCCGGCTAATTGATAGGGTTATTGCCGAAGACCTGGTTTCCACAGTATCCATGCTTTCCAGCGCCTTGAATCAAGGTAAAGAGGCCGGACAGCTGGCGCGGCAAACAGCCCTTTATTTGCGGGATTTATTATTGTATAAATTAGCGGGACAAGAAGCTGAGTTAACTGTGGCAGGTGAGCAAAGCCAGGAACTTATCAAGCAGCAAGCCTTGAAAGCTGACAAAAACCAGATTTTGCATAGTTTGCGTTTGATAATGGATACTGCTGAAAAGTTAAGGTTTAGTGAAGGGCAGAAATATCTGCTGGAAATATCACTGTTGGAAATGGCATCTATATTTGCTTCTAAGCAGAATCAGAATGAGCATGACAATATATCTCGCAAAGAATTCTCCAAGCCTCGAATAAAAGGCGAAAGCGATGATAGTTCGGCTAAAAGCGAAAGAAATGATGCCCGGGAAATATTATGGAACCGCTTATTGCTAGGAGTAAAAGAAAAGAAAATACCTACCCATGCGCTCCTATCCCAGGGAAAGTTATTGGGAGTCAAAGGAGATACTATATTTATTGGCTTTCGTAAGGGATATAGATTTCATAAAGAAAGAATGGAGGAAAAAAGCAACCGGGAAATAGTTGAAGCAGTTATCAGGGAAATATTTAAACGTGAAATTGAGGCACAGTTTATCTTTCTGGAAGACAATCAATATAATGATATAATTGTAAAAAAAGCCATAGAATACTTTGGCGAAGATATTGTAGAAGTAAAAGAATAAGGAGGAAAATTAATGAAGTTTAATCCTATGGGCGGAGCAAACATGAGTCAGATGATGAAACAAGCTAAAAAAATACAGGAAGAAATGGCCAGAACGCAAGCTGAGTTGGAAGAAAGAGCTGTTGAAGGATCTTCAGGCGGCGGAGCGGTTATAGTCAAGGTAAATGGCAAACAACGCATCTTAGAGATTAAGATCAAGCCGGAAGTAGTGGATCCCGAGGATATTGAGATGCTGGAAGATCTGATTATGGCGGCATTAAACGAAGCTATAAAACAATCTCAAGATATGGTCTCCTCTGAAATGGCAAAGATAACCGGAGGATTGAACATACCAGGATTATAATAATCATATTGATTACCAACAGATGACCTGCGCCTATACCCAGAATAGGAGGCCAAGACATGAGATTAGCCCGACCGCTGGAAAAGTTAATTGATCAACTGTTAAAATTGCCAACGATAGGACCTAAGACAGCACAGAGACTAGCCCTTTACATATTAAAGATGCCGCTGGAGGAAGTTCGGCAATTGTCGGAAATCCTCCTGGAGGCCAGGGAAAAGGTAGTTCCCTGTTCCATATGCGGATATCTGACCGACATTGATCCTTGCCATATATGTTGTGATCCGGATCGCGACAGAAGCAGTTTATGTGTTGTCGAGGAAGCAAATGATATTATTGCTATTGAAAGAACCGGATATAAAGGAAAATACTACGTATTAAACCGCAGTTTTAAGCTGATGGATGATAATGACCTGGGGGAAATGAACCTGAAGCCCCTCTTAAAAATATTGTTGGAGGGGCAAGTAAATGAAGTTATTCTAGCACTTAATCCTAATATTGACGGAGAGATAACATCGCGCTATCTGGCTTCAGTAATTGGCAAGCAGCAGATAAAAGTTACCCGCTTAGCCCACGGATTACCAGTTGGCGGTGATATTGAATTTACTGATGAAATAACCCTGCGCCGTGCCCTGGAGGGCAGAAATGAATTATAATTCCTTAGCATAAAATAACCTTACCTGACATAAGATGGAATGGACAACATAGTTCGATGCCGGCTTATGGAGGTTTAGGGTAGAGATGAAAAAGTATATACAATGGTGGAAGACTCTTTGCGAACGCTGCTTGTTAAATAGTGAAGAAAAAAAACCTATGAAGCTGGATGATGATATATCAATAATTCATGAAGCGCAAGAAGAATTATCAACGGCTCGCTGTATGCTTGGTTATATGGAAGATCCGGAAATGGTTGAGTGGGCAGTTTACAACATAGCTGCTGCTGAAAAAAGATACAACTATTTATTGAAGGATTATAGAAAAAAAAAGCAATCTGAGTTATCCCAGCCAAGTCATAGGGTTCGTCAGGAAGAAAAAGAACCATCTATACTTGATACATAGCAGATTTAGCAAAATGTTTGAAGGGGTGGTCATTTTATGGGTACAACCAACATTGTAATTGCTGCTTTGTTCTTCATAATAATAATTTTTATTTTGGCCCAGGTTATAATTAAACCGATTAAGCTGCTTTGGAAATTAATAATCAATTCTGCTATCGGCTTGATTTTGCTTTCATTGGTAAACTATGGCGGGTCTTATTTTAATTTTGAACTGGATATAAATATAATTACGGTTTTAGTGGCAGGATTTCTGGGAATACCGGGAGTATTGCTATTAGTCTGTTTTCAGCTCCTGCTGAAGTAATAAAAATTAAAGAATATTTGCCAAGATATAGGGACGATTCACTAAACGCAGTGGACGTCCCTTGTGTTTTTAAAATACTGGTTATATAAGGCATAAATAGGTTTGAGAATTGTCACGATAAGTTCAGCAAAAGATAAAAAAAGCACACACTTTTAATGTGTGTATTACTCAGGCAATGTGAGCAATATATATAATAATTAAGATATATATTGACGCACAATTACTATCTAATCTATACTATTAAATAAATTAAAAACCAGCTGAACCAAGAACCAAGAATACTGTATACACTTAGGGGGTGTTTAGGTTCACGACAATTAATAGTGGTAGAATAATAGAAGCCTATGTAGGGGAGTACGCTAGCGGTAAAAGTGAAATGGCGATTAACAGGGCTCTAGACTTGAAAAGCCAGGGTCGAAAAGTAACCCTGGTGGATCTAGATATAGTAGAGCCTTTTTATACGTTGAGATCTTTGAAAAAAACTTTGGAAACAATGGGTATCAAGGTTATAAGTTTTGAGCGAGAGGAAGCTTTTGGGCTAGGAGAGACTGGTGCTATGTTAAAGCCCCAGGCCCGTTGGGCTCTAATGAACGAGGGAGATATTATAATGGATATTGGTTATGGAGTACAGGGAGCAAAAACCATTAATCTGGTCGAAGGAGCTAATGAATCTCAAGATTTAATGATTTTAGCAGTGATTAACGGAACCCGTCCTATGACCAATTCCCAGGCACGCATTAAGGAATATCTATCTGAACTTGGAAGAGTAGATGCGATCATTCTCAACACTCATCTGGGCGATGAAACGACCATTGATATTATCAAAAAGGGCAATGAGATTATTTCCGAAGCAGCTAATGAAATGGGTATATCGATTGCATATATGGCTATAAATGAAGACATGCGGCATTTGATCCCGGCTGAAGATTATGCTGTTCCGGTTAAATATATCAAAAGATATATGCCGGGTGCCATGTGGTAGCCTGATATCATTAAAAATTATATTATTGTTTTTAACTGGATTTATATTACTAATTTAAGATTCCTATAGGGAGGTGCGTTGAACTAATGCCAAATATTATTGGTGCTTCTAAGAAATCCTTTGTTACCGGCAATGAAACCGCAGCTTGGGCTTGTCTCGTAGCTGGTGCAGACATGATGTTCGGTTATCCTATCACACCGCAGAACGAAATAATGCATTATTGGACTCGTCTAGCGCCCAAGTATGGCAGAGGCTTTCTGCAGACGGAAGATGAACTGTCAGCTGGTTTTACAGTTTGTGGTTCGGTTCAAAGCGGCAAGAAAGCTTTTACTGCAACCGCGGGGCCAGGCAATGTGCTAATGCAGGAACCCTTTGGGATGGCAGAAGCTATGAGGCTCCCCCTGCTGGCGATTATTCAGCAAAGAGGAGGACCATCTTCTGGTACGGTAGTTTATTCTCAGCAAGAAGTAACCCTGACTACCTTTGGAGGTAACGGGGAAGGTATGAGAATAGTATATTCTACTGCCAGCCATCAGGATATTTATGATTATATAATTAAGGGATTTAATATGGCTTGGAAACATAGATTTCCGGTATTTATTCTGGGTGATGGATACCAGGCTAAAATGCGGGAGCCGTTGGAGATGTATAACCCCGAAGACAGGGGGATTGAGATGGTAAAACCTTACCCGCTGATAGGTGTGGAGGGAAAGATATCAGCAGGTCGAGAGCCTCAGCATTTGAATAATATTTATAGCCTGGAAGAAGAACTGTATGAAGTAGTTATGAAAGTAGCCGCTGAATATGAAGCCCTGGAAGACTCAATAGTTGAATATGATGAAAAGAACTGTGATGATGCCGATATAATTATTCTGTCTCATGGGGTTGTATCCCGGGCAGCGGATGATGCTGTAAAAATATTACGGGCTCAGGGTATTAAGGCTGGTTATTTCCGGCCAATAACCTTAAGGCCTTATCCGCATAAACAACTTCGCAATGCTATAGCCAAGAGCGGTGCCAAAAAACTGCTCATCGCTGAGTCAGCCTACGGACAGCTGGAAAGGTTGACCAAACAGGAAATATTCGGGGAAACCATAAAGATTGAAAGCTTGTTTAGACCTGGAGTAGGAATCATAGATTACGACATTATAAATAAAGTAAAGAGCGTCTTGTAGGAAAGGAGGTTAAACAATGAATGCACCGGCAGTGCTTAAAGTACCGAAATCATGGTATCTCCCCTCCAAGCCGCACAAATTCTGTCCGGGATGCGGACACGGAATTGTGCTGAAAGCCTTGGGAGAAGTAATAGATGAACTGGATATACAGGATCAAACGATATTTGGATGTGATATAGGCTGTTCATTGCTGGCATGGGACTTCTTCGCATGTGACAGTACCCAAACCCATCATGGAAGAACGACCCCGGTAATGGTAGGAATCAAGCGTTCTCGCCCGGAACTTGTTTGTATTGGTTATATGGGTGACGGAGGCGGTTATTCCATCGGATCTCAGCATCTGGTTAATGCAGCAGTCCGGAACGAGAAGATAACCTTAATTCTGGTTAACAATACCAATTACGGTATGACCGGAGGACAAATGGCGCCTACAACTCTGCCTGGTCAAAAAACTGAGACTTCTCCTTATGGCCGAGATCCGGAAACGACAGGCTATCCAACCATGGGGCCGGAATTCTTATCGGAACTGACACCTGACAGCGCTTATATCGCCAGAGCGTCGGTTTCTAAATATAAACAACTGAAAAAATATTTGAAGTCAGCCCTTAGGAACCAGATGGAAGGTAATGGCTTTTCCTTTGTGGAGGTTTTATCCACTTGTCCTACTAATTGGCGTACCAATGCAGGTCAGACCTGGAACTTTGTTGAAGATGAAATGGAAAAATATTTTCCGGTTAAGGAATTTAAGAATCCCTTGGGAAAGGGGGATAAATAATGTCTCTAACTAGAATTGCGTTGGCGGGTGAAGGTGGTCAGGGCGTGCAATCAATTGCCGAAATATTAGCAGAGGCCGCCTATAATCAGGACCAGCAGGCATTATATATACCAAACTTCGGATTAGAACAACGGGGCGGTGTTTCAATTGCCTTCATTCAATTTAGCGATATTAGAATCGGCGCACCAAAATTTCATAAAGCAGATGTTGTGGTTGCCTTAAGCGAAAGAGCTGTTAGCAGGACCGCTATATATTCAGGACCTGACACTTTATTTGTTTATGATAATGGCTTTCATGTGAGCGAGCAAGATCTTCCCCGGGAAGCAAAAAGAATTATAGGTATACCTGCTATTCAAACAGCAAACCAAGAACTGCATCCCAGGGTATTTAACATCATTATCATGGGAGCAGTTATTGGTTTAACCAAAGTAGTCAGTTTCGATGCGGCTAAGGATGCCCTGGAAAGCAAGCTAGGTTATAAATTTGAGAAAAACCCTGAATTAAGAGAGCTAAATTTCAAAGCTCTGGAACTGGGTAAACACATGGCTGAAAAGGCTCTGCAGGAAGGAGGGGCTGAGAATGTCTGAGGCGAAAGTCATATCATTTGACCTCGAGAAAGCTAATTTTCATATTTTCCCTTATTACTGCAAGGGTTGCGGGCTTTGTAAGGAAAAATGCCCGAATCAGGTTTTAATTTGGTCTGATAAATTAGGATTATACGGTACGCCCACAGTAAAACCAAAAGATGAAGATAGTTGTATTGCATGCAGTATCTGTGAGATGGTGTGCCCTGACTGTGCTATTTCTATTGAAAAGAAAAAGAAAATGAAAGCAGCTAGATAATATTCTAAAAAGGTTTTAAAATTCTTGACATAAAAGAAATGCCATGATAAGATAATTCTTGCCGCTAAATGAAAATGGAAACGGCGAATGATCTTGATAAAACAGAACAAAGAGATAGAAGTGCGAAAAAATTAGTTCTAAGGAACTAAGGTCCAGCGAAGGAAAAAAAGAAGAGCCACAAAGGCTTCAATAGATTTTATTGGAGAGTTT
>JAQVWS010000185.1 GCA_028709585.1 Syntrophomonas sp.
ATCCCACCTGATTTTTACGCGTCCCAGCCATCTCCGTATTTTTTTCCGCTTCTAAAACCTCTTTCAGGCGCGAGCGTAATACCCGCAAAGCCTGGGCTTTGTTTTTATGCTGGGATTTCTCATCCTGGCAGGTTACAACCAAACCGGTAGGCAGATGGGTTATGCGCACCGCTGACTGGGTTGTATTTACACATTGCCCTCCCGGGCCGCTGGAACAATATACATCTATTTTAAGATCATTTTCATTGATTTCTACTTCCACTTCCTCAGCTTCGGGCAATACCGCCACCGTAGCCGCAGATGTATGTATCCTGCCGCCGGACTCAGTGGAAGGTATACGCTGAACCCGATGCACTCCGGATTCATACTTCAATTTACTGAAAGCTCCCTGTCCGTCAACTACAAATATTAGTTCCTTTACTCCGCCCAGTTCTGTATAATGAGAGTCCATTATATCTATCCGCCATCCCTGAACCTCGGCATAACGAGAGTACATTCTGAAAAGCGTAGCTGCAAAAAGGGCAGCCTCCTCTCCGCCAGTACCAGCGCGGATTTCCATGATAACACTCTTCTCATCGTTGGGATCAGTTGGCAGCAGCAGTATTTTCACCCTTTGCTCCAACTCAGTTTTTTTAGTCTCTAAATCTTCGATCTCGCCTAGCAGCATAGCTTTAAATTCGTCATCCGGATCTTCCTGGAGCATGTTTTTTGCATCTTCAATTCCATTTATGGCCGACCTCAGATCTCTGTATACGGCAACAATCTCCGTAAGATCAGCATATGCCTTGGCATACTTTTGATAACGGCTCTGATCAGCAATTATCTCAGCGTTGCTTAATAGATCATTAAGTTCATTATATTTCGTTTCCAGGCTTTCCAACTTCTGCAGCATAAAATATGCTCCTCCTTATGAACTGTCTTGCCACGATACCAGGCATTCTGATTGCTGGAACCTGCTCTTTAAGCTGTGGCTGCTTCTGGTTTTTCTTTGGTAAGTACTTGTTGAAGAGCCGCAATGGCTACTTCAAGCTGTGCGTCATCAGGTCCGCGAGTTGTCAGTTTTTGCAGCCATAGCCCTGGCGCAATCAAATATTTAGCCCATTGGTTCTGATAACACTTGCCGGAGAATTTAATGAATTCATATCCTAGTCCGGCTACAATGGGAAAAACAGCAATGCGTGACCATACCCTATAAAAAAGGGTCCCTTCTCCTAACAAAGCAAATACCAGGATCGATATAATCATCACTATGAGCATAAAGCTGGTTCCGCAACGAGGGTGTAGTGTCCCATACTTACGTACGTTGGCCACTGTTAATTCCTCGCCCGCTTCATAAGCAAGAATGGTTTTATGTTCAGCACCGTGATACATAAAAACCCTCTCTATCTCTTTCATGTTGGCAATAGCATATACATAGAGCAAAAAGAAGCCGATTCGAATAATGCCCTCCACAATGTTCTGGCTCACCACTCCCCCCAGAAACTGTTTGGCGAAATGCACAATCCCGGTAGGCAAAGCCACAAAAAGAAGCATGGCCATTACGACCGCAATTAGGGTGGTAATTATAATCTCCTTATTGCTTAACTCCTCTTCCTCTTCCTCTATAGACAGGTTTGCTGATTTATTCAGCATCTTTACCCCTATAACCATTGATTCAATTAATACATAGCTGCCTCTGATCAGAGGCCATTTAAGGAAAGGATAACGCTTGCCCAGATCTTTATTAGGTTCTTTTTCAATATGGATACCGCCATCCGGCTTGCGAACTGCCAGGGCTGTTTCCTGGGGGCCGCGCATCATAACCCCTTCAATAACTGCCATACCGCCGTAGCTGGGTTTTTTATTCATAATATATCACCTTTTAAAGTTACAACTCCAATCGCCACAGAGAAAAAAAGCAGGAGCTAAGTCCTGCTTGCAATCGATAACCAATTAAGCCAAGCCATACTTTTTCTTGAACTTCTCAACTCTGCCAGCCGTATCTACTATTCTTAACTTGTCTCCAGTGTAGAAAGGGTGACATTTTGAGCAAATCTCAACTTTCAGATTCTCCTTGGTTGAACCAACTTCAAACTCATTGCCGCAGGCGCATCTAGCTGTGGTGCTGAAGTATTTGGGATGGATCTTTTCCTTCATCGCTTTCACCTCATTTCGATCATCTATCAATAGATAAATATCTTTATTAATATAAGTATTAAATATAAACTGCGAGCAATATTATATCAATTATAATTGCAAAAGACAAGATTCTTTCCATTTACGTGCTGTAAGGGCTGCATTTACTTTATCTGCTCACCGGGTTGTACTTAACTGGCGAAATAACCTTATTAGCATATATTGGTTGCTAAGCTTTTTTCTCATTATAGCGATATTTGAAAAAATGCTGGCCAAAGAAATTGTCATAATTAGTAAAAAGTTCATTCTCGCCGCCGCTCTCTTCGATTTTGTTAAAAAATACGAACATCTTGGCGTCCAGGTTATCCATCATGTGCAATAGAAAAGCCTCCGGGAATAATGGTATCACCGGGGAACCAAATTCCAGCGTTCCATGATGGCTCAGCAGCATATGTTTTAACATCCATTCCAGTTTAGATGGAAATTCCAGGCCTTCGCGGCGCATATCATTAATCTCTTGGGTGAGCAGCTCCGTTCCCATAACCACATGCCCCAACAATCTTCCTTCAACCGAATACTGCGGAACTACTTTCATTTCCAGCTCCTCGATTTTGCCGATATCATGCAGTAAGGCTCCCGTCAGCAGCATATCGCGGTTCAGGCTGGGAAAGACCGGGCAGGCACGCATACATAAATCCGCTACTTCCAGGGTATGTTCCAGCAGGCCCCCGCTATAATTATGATGAATGCTTTTAGCTGCAGCGGCATTGAAAAAAACCGGTCTTATTTCGGCACTAAATATACGCTCTAAAACAGCACTCATATGGCTGTCTTCTATAGACTGTAGATATTCTTCAAACTTCTTTTCTAATTCTGACCGGCTAATCAATGGTGTTTTCATATATGTCGAAGGGTCTTCATTTAAGACCTTCAGTCGTTTGACATTTACCTGTGTTTTGCCATTAAAGT
>JAQVWS010000003.1 GCA_028709585.1 Syntrophomonas sp.
GGGTTGAATCGTATGGTTAGCCCCAAGTATATATTTGAGGAGGTTCGGGTATGAAGTCACCTTGGGGCAAATATAGAGCTTTTATTGCGTTGGTTTTTATTTTTTTCCTGATGTCGGGCGGAGTCTCTTATGGCCTGGCAAAACCGGATACGACTTTACCTTTGCCGAGCCCAGAATTACCTGTTATCGGCACATCTGAAAATCTATTGCAGCTCCTGGCGAAATTCAGAGAAAATGGGCTGGTAAATGATTATGGAACGTTAAGGGCTTTAGAGGCATCGCCAGCAACAAACAAACAAGCTGCGAATAAGGTTGAATCATTAGCCGGTGCAGATACACAGTATTCCCAAACCAATGTGCAGGTTAAGGGAGTTGATGAGGCTGACCTGGTAAAGACAGACGGGAAATATATTTATCAGGTAAACCAGGCAAAAGTATTGATAATTGAAGCAGTGCCTGCTGACCAGATGAAAGTCATCGCTGCTATAGAATTTGAAGATGCTGAATTTAAACCAATAGAGTTGTATCTGGCTGATGACAACCTGATTGTGGTAGGAAGTTATTCGCGTAGTATTCCCATTCTTTATGATGATAATCAAATTCAAGCCAAGCAGCGCTATATGCCAAACCGTTTTTTCCAATCAACTCGAGGGATCGTCTATGATATTAAAGATAAAAGCCATCCGGTAAAGGTTCGGGAACTGGAACTGGAAGGCAGTTATCTGTCTTCACGACTGGTGTATTCTTCCTTTTATCTCTTAACTAATAAACATTTGGAATATTACACTATACAGGAGCAACCGCATCTTACTCCCTTATGGCGTGATACAGTGCGGGGTAATGGAATGCTAAGCGAAGAACTGGGAAAAATACACTATTTCCCAGATTGTATCAGTCCCAATTATCTGACCATAGCAGCATTGGATTTAAAAAAGCCGCATGAAAAAGCTGATATTCACAGTTACTTGGGCAGCGGCGACCAGGTCTATGCATCTTTAAAAAATATTTATGTAGCGTTTGATAGATACGATTATGCGGAAATGCCCATTTCCAATGAGAAAATTAGATACAGGTCGCCAGATTCAAGCACCGCCATATATAAATTCTCACTGGAACCCGGAAAGGTTAATTATTATGGTTCGGGATCAGTACCGGGCACCATATTAAACCAGTTTTCTATGGATGAGACTGGCGATTACTTCCGTATCGCCACCACCACCGGGGAAGTATGGCGAAGTGACCAAAACACCTCCCGCAATAATGTTTATATCTTAGATAAAGATCTGAAAACGTGCGGCAAATTGGAAGACATCGCGCCAGGTGAAAAGATATACTCAACCCGCTTTATGGGTGATCGAGCCTATATGGTTACCTTCAAGAAGGTGGATCCCTTCTTTGTATTGGATATGAAGGATCCCAACAATCCAAAGATACTTGGCAAATTGAAGATTCCAGGCTATAGCGATTATTTGCATCCTTATGATGAAAATCATATTATAGGGTTCGGTAAAGATACGGTGCAGGCCTACACCTGGAACGGTGAAAGCCAGGCTTTCTATCAGGGCATGAAAGTGGCTGTATTTGATGTGACGGATGTAACTAACCCGGTTGAAATGAGCCGGGTATTCATTGGCGACCGCGGCACTGATTCTGAGTTATTGCGCAACCATAAGGCATTACTGTTCTCCCGGGAGAAAAACCTCCTGGCATTTCCAGTAAAGGTCATGGAGATACAGAATAACGATGCTGGGAAACAGAACGGTATTCCTGAATATGGCAGTTTTGCTTTTCAGGGATTGTACATTTACAATATTGATTTAATAAATGGGCTGCAGTTCAGGGGAAAGATTACCCATCTTAGTGTTGACGATTATCTTAAATCAGGTAATAACTGGTTTGACAGAGAAAAGATCATTGAGCGGACACTATATATTGGAGATACTCTATATACGATGTCGCCCGATATGATCAAAGCTCATGATATATGGGGATTATGGGAGATAGATTCATTGCCGCTGCGTTAGAAGCGCCTGAAGGCTATTGCTTATTAGGTAAGAAAAGGCTATAATGTAATATAGCAAGATGTTGATGTTGGCATTATTTGGTTTCTCTAAATATGGGTGCTGGAATTATAAGGAGGTTTTATTTTGAATACACAAGAAAAGTTTGAAAAGTCTTTCGGCGCGGCCGATGATATGGCAAAAAAATTTTGGGATATGTGGATGATGGGTCTAGGCAGCTTTACCTGGAGTCAGGAACAAATGGAATTGATGGTAAAAAAATACATGGATCAACGCCAGTCAGCTCGGGAAGAAAGCCAAAAGGTAATTGAAGAGATGCTTACCCAGGTTCAGAACAATCAGGCTCAATCACAGAAGATTATTAAGGAAACTGTTAGCACCTTGTTTAATACGGTAGATATGCCTTATGCCAACTTTTATAGTGATTACCTTAAAAAGATGCAGGAAATGACCAAAACAGAATAGGCTGGTTTCATTTTATTATCAGGTAAAACATACTTAAGGGGGGTAGTTCTGACCTAGCGGAACCACCTCCCTTATTATAGTTAAAGGAGGGGGCGGCTAATCCATGGGTCCGCCTTCCCAATACTGTCTTATTTTCCGCAAGGCATAACCCCCGAAAAAAAGACCGTTAATAAATGCTACCGGTATGGCCATGGTATCAAAGTTGATTTTCTGTTTTAAGCTACGTTGTTTTTTTACTCTTCTTAATCTCTGCATTTTTAAATCCCTCCTTTGCTGTATTTTTAGCAGGAGGGATTTAAAATATAGCTGGTTTATTTTTCATAATAATTTGAACAATTTATGTTGTTTTAAATATCTTTATTATTCAAAGCTCTAACGATCATTATGGTAGACATTTTCGAGAGGTCTACCTCATGGAAGGCATTTACTCTATCCTTGTTGCGGCTATTAATAACCCTGACAATTGGACGGGTTGGCATTTTCTTATTGGTATCCACAACAACACCTATAACACCGGAACTTAGCTCAACAATGCTGCCAATAGGATACACAGCTACATTAGCAATTAATGCGGTCATACACCTAGGATCCAAATAAGTTCCGCCCATGCGCTGCAGGATAGCTATGGCTTGACTGACGGAATATGAAGAGCGGTAAGGGCGATCCGCCAGCAGGGCATCGTATACATCTGCTACCGCTACAATCCTCCCATATGCATGGATATCAGTGCCGGTCAGACTTCTTGGATAGCCGGTTCCGTTCCAGCGTTCATGGTGCTGGTAAGCAATATGCGCTGAAAGCAATGAGATATCGCTATATTTTCTAAGTATCTCAAAACCATTATAGGCATGTTTCTTTATATCAAGATATTCCTGCCGGGTTAGGTCGTCATCTTTGTTAAGGATTTCCTTATTGATCTTAATCTTGCCAATATCGTGCAGCAGAGCGCCGATACCTAATTCTATTAATTTATGACTGTCATAATTAAGGGTGACACCTGTCATTAAAGAAAGCAAACAAACGTTTACAGAATGGGCGAAGGTGTAATCATCAAAACTGCGAATATCAGTCAGGTTTACCAGAACATTGGAATTATACAGAAGTTCGTCGATAAGATTATTCACTGTATCTTTTATCTGGCGAACATTTAGCTTATGGTTTAACTCCAATGTTTGGAAGGTTTGCCTGACTATTTTGACCGTCTCAATCCGGTTTTTTTCAGATATTACCTCCGGTATATCAATATCACCGATTATTTCATCTTTGACATAAACGGAGGCTATTCCTAAGCTATGCAGACGTTCGATATATGATTCAGAAAGAATAACCCCGGAACTAAGTAGAATGCGCCCTTCGCTGTTATAGATATTGCGGGCTACAATCATATTGGACTGGAGGTTTTCTATATTTATTCTTCTCATTTGAACCCCTATCAATAATAATTAAGTCATTCTTCATACATATTATACATTTTAATGCCTTTTCCTGCCTATATGGATAAAATTTCTTTTTTTGCAGCTATGACTTTAATCCTAATATAATAACCAATTAATTAGGTATTTTTAGAGATGATTTGCCATCCTGACGGCAAAATGTTAAATTTAATTAATTGGTATACAAGGCCTATAATATAATCTAAGATTAAAAATATTTAGAGGCTATGAGGGATAAACATGAAAACTTCCAAAAAAAATAGCTTTCCACGGGCAATGCTTAAAAAACTAGCCGAAGATATTGCCCAACTTATTTCCACCAATGAAGGGAGCCTGTCCATTCTGGAAATAGTAGAGGAGATACCTTATGACATACGAGCCGATGTCATCGAAGGTTTATCTTCCTTTTACAGCGCTGAACTGGTGGTCTTTTATCAGCTTATTAAAATGGAGTATGGCAATGAATTTGAAGTCATATGTAATCGAGCCCTGGCTAAATTTAACCTGGCCGGTCTGCAAACGGAAAATAAGCCGATATTAATAGGTGATTTTTATAAAGCCTATGCCACTGCCAGCCGCCATACAGGCCGGATGACCATAGATATTGCCTGGAGGAACCCGGAATCCAATTGCCTATATGTGGAGTGTTTTTTCCTAACCTTCAGTTCAGATGGGGTGCACAGCTTTTTTGTTCTAGAAAACATCAGTGTGGAACAATACGAGGGAGATCGAAAAATGTTGGCTGAGATGGTGGAGATTAGCTACGCAGAGAGCTGTTTTCTTATTAGCGATGCCTTTAAATTCAATGTGCGTTTTATGAGCCGACCTGCTCTGGGAAGATTCCTATACCAGAGATACCTGGATGAAGATCCGGAATATGATCATACAAAATCCAATGCGGTCATAAGAAAACTTTCAGCCAAGCTCACACCTCGTCAAACGGTTAATAGTTTCTTTCATGCGCTGCGTTGCCAGGATTTTAATTATATGTTTTCCATTCTTGCAGACGCCAATATGTCGCAAGGGATGCTGCTTAAGCAGCTGAATCGGGCTATGAATCCTGGAGCCCTGCTTCTGGAAGGCCAAGCTGAAGAGGTTAAAGGTTCCAACAATAGCGCCGTAATAAATGCCTATTCCATAATAATGTACGAACATGAAGTATACCGGAGCGATTATTTTTTTAAAATTCTTAAGGGAATTGATGGAGGTTGGCTGATAGCCGATATTGATAGAATTGAAACCCATAAACTGGAGGCTGATTCAGAAGCCAATCCATTTGCCATGCAGGTATACTGTCGAGTTTATGAGATACTTGACGTTGATGAACTTTTTGCCATCCTGGATCGGATAGATAATATTCGCGAAGTCGAGGAGCTGCCGTATGGGATGCACATGAGGGTTACCTGTTTTGAGGATGACTTCAATCATGGAGTTTCATTCATGACCGGTGTCATTGCGGACATGGTGATAAATGGCGATGAGTTCGTAGTTATATCCCAGGATAATGACACAACTGAAGATTTTCATAATCTGTTAACGATTGATCGTTCTAGCCCCCTGGTTGCCAGGGGAAAATACGAACTCAGTCTTATAACGGCCTATAGCTACTTGAACGGACAATACATAAATTTTGAGGATATACTGTTAAATGAAGAACAGGAGTCGTTTTTTGAAGACGGAATGCGTTTTATAACGGCACGTTATATTGTAAAGGATCGGAATAAGGTAATAAAACGTTTGGAGAAAATGGCTATCTTAAAGGTTGAATTGCCGGGTGAATTACAAGTCCTCTATCAGTCAGATAATTGTGTTGAAAATCCCGGTTTTTTGGCTGAATACATACTAGGTTCCAGCTGGATTACAGTGTCTGCTTTTGGTGATAAAGATATTGGGTTAATACGCCAGCGTTTCGAAGACAATATGTATGATGCTTTAGAGTTTGACGGTTTAGAAATTAGAGAAGAAGGAATATTTGAAATACTAACTTTAGATGTAAAAAAACAGTATCCGGATCTGGAATCAGCCTTGAAAGAAATGTATCTCAACAAATGGTATAACTCCCATTTTCCAACTCTCAGCGGAATGAGCCCGTCTGAAGCATGTCAGACCGAGGAGGGAACCAGATTGCTGTGGACTATGTTCAAACGGATCAAAAAGAAAGAACATCAGAGATACTTGCAGGGAGATCGCAAACAGATCAGGCTAAAAGAATATATTCGTAAGGTTAATTTCTATAAATAGGATAAGAATGTATCTTGACATCAAAGTTTAAATGCTTGTATACTGTTGCGAAATAAAGCAAAAATAGCTATGAAGGAAAAAACCTGTGATAAAGCTTGATTACAGAGAACCGGGGAAGCTGCAAACCGGTATCAATGCATTGCAGGTAAGTCATTCCGGAGCTGCTATCTGAAAAGTCCGGAAACGGAACTTAGTAGGTGGGGCCGGACGAACAAGTCCGTTAAGAAGTTTGCACAGCCTATTCAAGTATGTGCTGCAAGAGGCCGTAATCATATTTATACGGCAAACAGGGTGGTAACGCGGGAAATACCTCTCGTCCCTGATGAGGACGAGGGGTTTTTTATAACCTTTTTTAATATCAGATAAGAGGCGCCAGCAATAGCAGTCTAAGTCAATATTTCAACAAGGAGGATTATTATGAAAAGCAATCAAGTTAAAAACGGATTGGAGAAGGCCCCGCACCGATCACTTTTTAGAGCATTGGGTTTAACTGATCAGGAAATGGAACGCCCCTTCATAGGCATTGTAAACTCCTACAACGATATCGTACCCGGTCATATAAACCTGGACAAAATAGCGGCGGCGGTAAAAGCAGGAGTACGCTTGGCCGGAGGGACTCCTTTTGAATTTCAAACGATTGCTGTTTGCGATGGCATCGCCATGAATCATATCGGTATGAAGTATTCCCTGGGAAGCCGGGAACTGATAGCCGATTCAGTTGAAATAATGGCAGTTGCTCATTCTTTTGATGCATTAGTTTTTATACCCAATTGCGACAAAGTTGTGCCCGGCATGCTAATGGCTGCTGCCCGGCTTAATTTGCCTGCCATTTTTGTGAGTGGTGGCCCAATGCTGGCTGGTAATGCAGGTGATAAAAAACTTAGCGTAACCAGTATTTTTGAAGGGGTTGGAGCTGCTGCCAGTGGTAAGATAGACCGAGATGAACTGACATTTTTGGAGAACAGGGCATGTCCCACCTGTGGATCCTGTTCGGGGATGTTCACAGCCAATTCCATGAATTGTTTAACTGAGGCTCTGGGAATGGGACTCCCGGGGAACGGTACTATTCCGGCAGTTTATTCAGAGAGAATACGGCTTGCCAAGAGTGCCGGTATTAAAATAATGGAATTATTTGCGCAAGATATTAAACCCAGCGATATTTTAACCCCGGCAGCATTTAGAAATGCCATGACTTTAGATATGGCCATTGGGTGTTCAACCAATTCCGTTCTGCATCTCCTGGCTATTGCCAGTGAAGCAGGGGTAAAAATTGATTTAAATATGTTTAACGAATTAAATGTGATTACTCCGCATTTATGTAAAATTAGCCCTGCCGGCCAGCATCATATGGAAGATCTTTATAATGCCGGAGGTATACAGGCCCTGTTTAACGAGCTTGACAAAAAAGGTTTGATTGACAAACAAGTGATGACAGTTACCGGTCTTACCCTGGGAGAGAATATAGCCAATACCCCGGTTCTTGACTATTCAGTAATTCGCCCTCTCGATAATCCTTATGATCAAAGCGGCGGGCTGGCAATATTATTTGGCAATCTGGCTGCTGATGGGGCGGTTGTAAAACAAGGAGCAGTTGATCCTGAGATGATGGTACATCAAGGCCCGGCTCGGGTATTTGATAGCGAGGAAGAAGCGGTGGATGCCATACTTGATAAGAAGATAGTAGCCGGTGATGTGGTGGTTATTCGCTATGAAGGACCTCGGGGAGGGCCAGGAATGAGAGAGATGCTTACTCCCACTTCGGTTATTGCTGGTATGGGACTGGATCGAGAAGTAGCCCTGATTACCGATGGAAGGTTTTCCGGAGCTACCCGGGGAGCAAGTATCGGACATGTTTCACCTGAAGCAGCCGCCGGTGGATTGATAGCTCTGGTCGAAGAGGGAGATTTAATAAGGATAGATATCCCGCAGAAAACATTGGAACTGTTAGTTGATGACAGTATTTTGGAAGTTAGAAAGAAGAAATGGCTCAAACCTGAACCTCGGATTAAAACCGGATATATGCAAAGATATGCCCAGATGGTACAATCAGCCAGTACGGGAGCTATATTTAATAAGTAAGCTGCTCCAAAGATTGTAATTTTGGCGGGCAAACACCAAGCCCGCTTTTTATTTACAGATATTACCAACAAAAGCTAAGCCAAACAACTTTAGCTTAGATTCAAATTATAGAAATTTTTCTGAGACTGTGAATTGATAACACATATGTTGTATTATTATTAAACAAAATGATAGCATTTGCTTATTAATATTATAATAATTAATTTTTTAATAGTGGAGGTGATAGGAGTGAAGATGAAAGGAGCTGAAATTTTATTACACTGCCTGCAGAAGGAAGGAGTCGATGTAATCTTCGGCTACCCTGGGGGTCAGGCATTACCGATCTACGATGCCTTATATGATTCCCCCATACAGCACATTCTGGTTCGTCATGAACAGGGTGCTGTACATGCGGCAGATGGATACGCCCGGGCATCCGGCAAAACAGGAGTATGCCTGGCCACTTCGGGACCGGGGGCTACCAATCTGGTAACTGGTATTGCCACTGCTTATATGGATTCAATACCTATGGTTGTCTTGACTGGACAGGTAGGAAGCTTATTAATAGGCAAAGATGCCTTCCAGGAGGCAGATATCACCGGTATAACCCTGCCGATAACCAAACATAATTATTTATTGGAAAGAACCGAAGATATATCCCGGATTATTAAGGAAGCCTTTGTTATAGCCAGAACCAACCGCCCAGGCCCGGTTGTAGTAGATTTGCCCAAAGACTTGATGGAAAAAACCATAGATTTTAAGGACGACACTGAAGAAGTCCATATAAGGGGCTATCGGGTTATGAAGGGGGTTAACTCCGGACAGATAATTGCTGCGGCAGAGATGATTAACCAGTCGGAAAGACCGGTGATATACGCCGGCGGCGGAGTAGTTGCTTCCGGAGCGGCACCTGAAATGAAAGAATTTGCAGAAAAAATGAAGATCCCTGTAACTACTACCTTAATGGGTATGGGGGCTTTCCCGGGCACCAATTATCTGGCCCTGGGAATGCTGGGCATGCATGGTACCCGCTCTGCTAATTATGCTATTGGAGAATGCGATGTGCTTATTGCACTTGGGGTCAGGTTTGATGACCGGGTGACAGCCAAGATTCAGCACTTTGCACCTAAAGCTTCTGTTATTCATATTGACATTGATGCGGCTGAGATCGGTAAAAATATGGATGTAGATGTACCTATTGTGAGTGATGTTAAAGAGGCTTTGCGATTATTAATACCCAGGTTGCAGGCGCGCGAGGAGTATAGTGAATGGCACCAGACTATTTCCCGCTGGAAAGAAGAGTATCCGCTTAATTATGGCAGCTCTTCCGAGGGACGAATTATGCCCCAGTATGTTGTGGAAAAGATATATGAAGTTACCCAGGGAGATGCCATCATTACTACTGAGGTAGGACAAAACCAAATGTGGGCTGCCCAGTATTATAAATTTAAGCAGCCGCGTACTTTTTTGACCTCAGGCGGATTAGGCACCATGGGTTATGGATTTCCTGCTGCCATTGGTGCTAAAATAGCCTGTCCTGAAATGAGAGTAATAGATATTGCAGGAGATGGCAGCATCCAGATGAATATTCAGGAACTGGGAACAGCTATGCAGTATAAACTGCCGGTTGTTATATGCATCCTCAATAATCACTTCCTGGGCATGGTTCGCCAATGGCAGGGATTGTTTTACAACAGGCGTTATTCGCATACCGATATGACTCACCAGCCTGATTTTGTTAAATTAGCTGAAGCATATGGGGCAGTAGGAATAAGGGTTACTAAGAGTGAGGATGTTGAAGAAGCGCTTAAGAAAGCATTTCAGATTGATGATCGTCCGGTTATCATTGACTTCTGGGTGGAACGGGAGGCCAATGTATATCCTATGGTACCGCCGGGAGGCTCCCTGCAAAATATGCTCGGAGGTGAGGAGTAATGAATAAACATACTCTGGCTGTTACTGTTGAGAATAAACCGGGGGTACTTACCCGTGTAACCACCTTGTTTCGCAGAAGGGGTTACAACATCGATAGCCTTACGGTTGGAACTACAGAAAATCCTGGTATATCCAGAATGACCATTGTAGTTGAGGGAGATGATAAGGTTATTGAACAAGTCACTAAACAGCTTTATAAACTAGTTGATGTCTGCAAGGTAGTTGATATAACCAGAGAAAATTCTGTAGACCGTGAACTAGCAATGATTAAGGTAAAAGCAGACAATAATGTGAGAGCAGAAATTGTTCAACTGGTGGATATCTTTCGGGCACGTATAGTGGATATTGGGCGTAATTCTTTAATTGTTGAGGCCACTGGTGACCGTCGCAAGATAGATGCTTTGGAGGATTCATTGAGGCCTTTCGGCATTATTGAACTGGTTCGTACCGGTAAGATTGCCATGTTACGCGGGATCAAGTAGTTAACGATTTTATTATTATTAAAAAATAAGGAGGAAATTTCATAATGGCAAAAATGTATTATGATGCTGACGCAAATCTGGATCTTTTAAAAGGTAAAACTGTAGCGGTAATAGGATTTGGCTCCCAGGGTCATGCCCAGGCTCAGAACCTTAATGACAGCGGCGTAAAGGTGGTAGTAGGGCTGAGAAAGCCCTTTGATGAAGCTACCCAGCGGGAATGGGACAAAGTAATTGCAGCTGGAATTGAAGTTATGACAACTGCCGAAGCAGCTGCTGCAGGTGACATTATTCAGATTTTAGTTCCAGATGAATTGCAGTCCAGAGTGTATAAGGAAGAGATTCAGCCTTACCTTAAGGAAGGCAATGCGCTCTGTTTTTCTCATGGGTTTAACATTCATTTTGGTCAGATAGTTCCTCCTGCTTTTGTAGATGTATTTATGATAGCCCCCAAAGGGCCTGGACATATGGTAAGACGAACTTATGAACAAGGCGCCGGGGTTCCTGCCATAGTTGCCGTAGAGCAGGATTATACAGGCAAAGCCATGGATCTGGGCCTGGCTTATGCTTGCGGAATTGGTGCTACCCGGGCCGGGGTTATTGAAACTACTTTCAAAGAGGAGACGGAAACCGACCTGTTTGGGGAACAGTGTGTATTATGCGGCGGAGTTACCCAACTTGTAAAAATGGGATTCGAAACCCTGGTGGAAGCTGGCTATCAGCCTGAAATCGCATATTTTGAGTGTTTCCATGAATTAAAACTGATTGTTGATCTGATGAACGAAGGCGGCATGAGTAAGATGCGTCACTCCATAAGCGACACTGCCGAATGGGGCGATTATATAAAGGGACCCGATATTATTGGTGAGGAAACCAGGTGGGCTATGGAAGAAGCACTGGCAGACATTCAGAATGGCACTTTCGCCAAAAACTGGATACTGGAAAATATGGTAGGTCGTCCCCAATTCAATGCTCTGAGGAAACAGAATAAAGAACATTTAATAGAAGAGGTTGGAGCAGAGTTGCGCAGTATGATGTCCTGGTTAAAATAAATCAAGGCTATACGGCCAATATGTTTAATATTAATACTATTTAAGCTATTAAGGGTTGGGATGTCTCAATCCTTAATTTAATTATACCTAGGAATTAGATTTATCTAATTCTAGCCGGACAGAAAATTTATACGATTATTGGAGGACTTTTTATGGGAATGACTATCAGCCAGAAAATTCTGGCCGCACATACCGATAAGGATTTTGTTGAGGCGGGAGAGCTTATCAATTGTAAGCTGGACGTAGTCCTTGGTAATGACATAACTGCCCCCATAGCCATTTCCGAGTTTCATAAACTTGAGTTAAATAAGGTTTTTGATAAGGAAAGCATCGTGCTGGTGCCAGATCACTTTGTACCCAACAAGGATATTAAATCTGCCGAGCAATGCAAGACAATGCGTGATTTTGTCAAGCAATATGGTATTAAAAACTACTTTGAAGTGGGACAGATGGGTATAGAGCATTGTTTGTTGCCGGAACAAGGTTTGGTAGGTCCCGGTGATCTAATAATCGGTGCTGATTCCCATACTTGCACTTACGGAGCCCTGGGAGCATTTGCTACCGGGGTTGGGTCCACCGATATGGGTGCGGCTATGGCAACGGGGGAAGCCTGGTTCAAGGTACCTGAGAGCATTAAGTTTATTTATTACGGGAAGATCCCCCAATGGGTAAGTGGCAAGGATTTCATACTGCATGCCATAGGAGACATCGGAGGCGACGGTGCCCGCTACATGTCCATGGAATTTACTGGTGAGGCTATTAGCCGCTTATCAATGGACAGCCGTTTTTCATTATGCAACATGGCTATTGAAGCAGGAGGGAAGAATGGCATTATTGCGGTAGATGAGGTTACTCTGGATTATATCAAAGGCCGGCTTAAGCGACCCTACCAGATCCACTATTCTGATCCGGATGCTGTTTATGCACAGACGATAGAGTATAATGTGGCTGAAATGGAGCCGTTAGTTGCTTTTCCTCACTTACCTGAGAACACCCGGCCGGTAAGCCAGGCTGCAGGAGTTTTAATCGATCAGGTTGTAATTGGCTCCTGTACTAATGGCAGGCTTGAGGATCTGGCCATAGCAGCTTCTATTCTAAAGGGGAACAAGGTCCATTCTGAATTAAGAGTTATTATCCTGCCGGGCACCCAGGCAATATATCTGGAAGCTTTGCGCAGGGGATACATCGAGATCTTTATTGAAGCCGGGGCAGTTGTCAGTACTCCTACCTGCGGGCCTTGCCTGGGAGGGTACATGGGCATTCTGGCCAAAGGAGAAAAGGCTCTGGCTACCACTAATCGCAATTTTGTGGGCAGGATGGGGGACCCCACCAGTGAGGTCTACCTTTGTAACCCGGCAGTAGCAGCAGCCAGTGCCTTAAAGGGTCAGATAACGCCACCCTGGGAAATGGTGCTGAAATAGATGGCTAATAAATTTGCATAGACGGTATGAAATCCGAAGGAGGGTTTTTATGAAATTTACCGGCAAGGTTCATAAGTTTGGCAACAATATAGATACCGATGTTATTATACCGGCCAGGTATTTGAACAGCTCTGACCCGGCAGAACTGGCGCTTCATTGCCTGGAAGACCTTGATAAAGAATTTGCTCAAAAGGTCAAACCAGGAGATATTATCGTAGCTGAGAAGAATTTTGGCTGCGGAAGTTCACGGGAACATGCACCGATTGCTATTATGGCAGCCGGGGTGTCATGTGTAATCGCTCATTCATTTGCCAGGATATTCTATCGCAACTCCATAAATACTGGTTTACCCATATTTGAATCAGCTGCAGCCTCTGAGGCCTTAAAAAATGGCGACGAAATAGAAGTGGAACTGGAAACCGGCTTGATTAAAAATATAAAAACCGGAGCTCAATATAAAGCCACCGCTTTCCCTGGTTTCATGCAAGATATTATTTCCCAAGGCGGGCTAATCAATTATGTGAAGAATAGGGGGTAACAGCATGTATAGAATTGCATTGCTGCCAGGGGATGGAATTGGTACGGAGATAATACCGGAGGCTGTAAAAGCCTTACAGGCAATCGGGGATAAATTCGGCCATGAATTTGAATTTAACCAGGCGCTGATTGGTGGGGCAGCTTATGATGCTACAGGCCAACCGCTGCCGCCCGGCACCCTCTCTCTCTGCCGGGATTCAGATGCGATTTTGCTGGGCGCTATCGGCGGCCCCCAATGGGATAATCTGCCCGTCCATTTACGCCCGGAAATAGGAGGGTTATTACCCTTAAGAAAGGAACTGGGCTTGTTTGCCAACCTGCGCCCCTGTTTGCTCTATTCGGGTTTAGCACAGGCTTCCACTCTGAAAGAGGAAGTCATTAACGGGGTTGACCTGATGGTGATCCGCGAGCTTACCGGGGGGCTTTATTTCGGAGCAAAAAGCCGGGAAGCAACCCCTGACGGAGGCCAGAAAGCCACTGATGTGCTAACCTATTCCACCTTTGAGATCGAAAGGATTGTGCGGTTTGCCTATGGTACGGCTCGTAAGCGCCGCCATCGGCTTTGTTCGGTGGACAAGGCCAACGTTCTGGAAAGCTCGCGTTTGTGGCGGGAAACAGTAACCGAACTGGCTAAAGAGTATCCGGATGTTGAAACCAGCCATATGTATGTGGATAATTGCTCCATGCAGCTCATTCGCAATCCCCGACAGTTTGATGTAATTGTGACCGAGAATATGTTCGGGGACATATTGACTGACGAAGCCTCTATGTTGACCGGCTCCATCGGCATGTTGCCCAGTGCCTCCATTGGCGGACAAGTTGGTCTATACGAACCTTCACACGGCAGCGCTCCCGACATAGCCGGGCAGAGCAAGGCCAATCCCCTGGCAACCATATTATCAGCCGCCATGATGCTGCGTTACTCTTTCAATTTAGAAGCAGAAGCTATTATGATTGAGCAGGCTGTACACCAGGTTATAGAGGATGGCTATCGTACCCCCGACCTTATGGAAACAGGCAAAAAACTGGTTAATACCGTTCAGATGGGAGAAATGGTAAAGGAGAATATTGAAAAGCAGTGTATTGAAGGATGATAAGGACGCCAGAAATGATAATGTAAAATTGTCCTCAGGGTAATATTCAGATATAAAAAGCGGAAAAGAGAGCGACAGAAATTTAATCTGCGGCTCTCTTGTTTTGTGAACAGTCCCATGCTATAATAAATATTTGGAGAAATAATAATAAGGTCATAAAAATATCCAACTATACTATAGCATAACCGGTTATGCTTGTAAAGCGTATAATTTTATTTGTTGGGAGGGATTTACGAATGTCTTTACCTGCCGTTTTTCATTCTTTAGATTTGATACGTACGGAAAACAGGATTCATGAACTGCTGCTATGTAATGAAGTGCTGAAAAAACAAGGCTTGGTTTTATCTTTTTCAGATGCCGAGGAAATCATGGCAGTCAGGGGTCGCGTTTTAAAGAACCAGGAGAGAATTGAACTTGATATCAACGTAAGTAAAACACTTTTATATCAAATGGCCCAATCCAGTTATGTGAATCCAGAGAATTATGTGGCAACCGTCAATGATATGTATGGAATCTTTCATTATATTAAAAATGCTACCTCTGATCTGGTAAGCGATGAGGAGGTTATTGATGCAATCGTAGTTTACTACAATCAGGTCTGTGGCGGGTCGACAGAATTTCTGATGGGTAAAGGAATTGAGAAGATTCTGGCCAATTACCATCAGGGAAGAAATATGACCGATATTATAAATGAGAGGGAGGAAATCTATTGGCGCTTAAGCGAGTAGAGGGCAGTCGAGAAGATCATAATGATGAAGCTAGTCTGGTGGTACAATCGGAAAAGGATGCTTTTGAAATCGGGGTTGCTTCAATACTGATAAGATTAATATCCAGGTATACATTTGGAGAGAGCAGTTCGGTAAAAGTTGAAACGGCTTCAAATATTCTTAATTCAATTTACTATGCTATCGATGTTTATAATGCCAGTCTTAGTAAAAATGTTGATTGTACGGTGATTGAGCAACCCACGACAACAGACGAGATGTACAAGCGAGGCATGGAATTAATTGAGGCCTATGTTGAAGAAGCCAGGCAGCTTTATACGGAAATATTTCGTGATAAACTGAATTTGCCTCTGGAAATATATAATGAGACCTTAATGGATGCGTTGCCGGCTTTTTTCAAGACCTATGATATTACCTTTGCTGCCAACAATACCCTGACCAGCATGGATTACCCACTGGTATTTGATGATATGTCGAAGGAAGGGATTTTATATATCAAACAATGGCTAGCGACATTGAAGATCGAGACCCAGTTTTGCAAGTGTCTGGAGATGGACAGCGTCATAGAATTCCTGGAAGCTTATGGGCACAAATATGGCTTTGATTATAAGAACATGCCTATTAACTTATTCTCGGTGCTCTTTGAGCAATCAATCTTTTCGGTTTTTTCCGGTCATAATGAGGTGGGCTTGACAATTACCACAAGTGATTTTAACCGTATAAGTTTTTATGTAAAAGGCAAGAATCAGCAGCAGATACAAAATCTTATAGATCTGGCGGTTAAACAGATTATTTATAAGTTTGGCATAATAAATTCAGAACTTATAGAATATATGAATCGTTATAAGGAATTGTTTTTGGTTCGGGTTGTAAACTCTCATAGTAATGATAATTTATCACAAATGGTGGTAATCGATGGGTTTGATCCCTATTTAAACAAGATTATTTATACTGATGGGGTGAGTATGAGCGATAAACAATTCAGAAATGTAATTAATCAGGTCAAAGCCTGCGATAAGGTAAGCGATAAGACCAGAATTGTCTCCGCTTGTGTTCACTCATTGCAAGATTTCATAGATCTTTTAGGGGCAGGCTGTTTTTTTGATGATGAATATATAGCAGTGCTGGGGCTGCTGGGTGATTCTGAACTTGCCATCCTGGGAGAAATGGTATTCCAAGAAGAATTGAGATGCGGTGTTTTCAAGTTATTGCCGGAAAGGACCAGCATATTCAAGCAAAATGCACGCGCAGAATGGCAGCTAAACTATATTGATTTCATATTCGATTTAGACCTAAACAGAAGAAAAATTGTAGAAGAATTAATTAATGAAATTACGGTTGAAGTTGATGCCGGGAAAGTATAGTGTATTTAACACATGCGAATATACTGGGTTTTACTTTTTCTGATTGAGTTATATTGTTGCACTAATGTACAGGGGGAATGAAGATGAAAGCCATGATTATGGCAGCCGGAGTGGGGTCCAGGCTGATGCCCATGACCATTGAGATACCCAAGCCAATGATTGCGATGGCTAATCGGCCTTTAATGGCTAACACCGTAAAGCTTTTACAGAAACACGGATTTAACGATATTATTTGTAATCTTCATTACCATGCTGATAGTATCAGAAATTACTTCGGGGACGGACAACCCTGGGGGGTATCCATGCAATATTCTTTGGAAAAAGAGCTTATGGGAACTGCCGGAGGAGTCAAGCGCTGTGAATGGTTTCTGGATGATACCTTTGTTATTATAAGCGGTGATGCTTTGACAGATATTGATATTGCCCGGCTGGTTCAGGATCACCAGCGTAAAGGAGCTCTGGCAACTATTGCCCTCAAAGAAGTAGATGATGTTGAGAACTATGGGATTGTTATATGCGATGAGGATGGCCTTATCCAGAACTTTCAGGAGAAGCCCCGGTCTGAGCAGGCTTTAAGCAGGGTAGCCAATACCGGGATCTATGTCTTTGAGCCTGAGATATTTCAATACATACCCGCCGGGCAGTTTTACGACTTCGGGAAACAGGTATTTCCACATCTGGTAAAGGCTAAATGCCCATTTTATGGGATAGCTGTTGATGATTACTGGTGCGATGTTGGCAATATTGATACCTATCGTCAGGCCAATGCAGATATCCTGGCCGGCAAAGTACGCGCGGAGATAGCAGGAACCCTGACTTCTCTTAATAATGGAAGCATACTATTAATGGGGGAAAACAGCCAGGTGAGCCCAAATGCAGCTCTGGAAGGAAATGTAGTAATTGGCTGCGGATGCAGGGTTGGGGATAATGTCAAGATTTGTGATTCAGTAATATGGAATGATACCATTATCGCAGATGGCAGTATTATTAAAGGAGCCGTTGTTGGTTCCAACTGCATAATCGGGTCAGGCCATGAACTGGAAAAGGGCACAGTAGTTGCCAGCGGTTCATCGAGATAGAGTGTTTAAGGCAGCCAAAAGGAGTGACAGGGTTTTAGCCTGGACCACTCCTTTATTTACTAAGATAATTCTATTGGGCGGAACTGTCATGCAATAAGCTGTCAAAGTTTTCATCAAGTATATTAATATCCACTGCTTTAATCTGGGTAAGCGTTTGAGAATCGATGGGGGACATATTAAATATACGAAGCTGTCCGTTTTCTTTTATCAGCAAAGCGGTCTCCATGCCGTTATCTTTTCCGTTTTCCTTAAACATATATACCACTATGGCGCTTAATTCTCCGATTTTAGTATAATCTTCCAATATTTCTATGGAAACCCCTTTGGGGATGGTATTTTCTTTTTCTATGTCGGCAATTATTTTACTTATATCAGACTCAATCTGGGCTCTTTGTTCCAGGAGTTGTGCGGGTGACATACCGGCATAATCAGGTAAAAAGCGTACCGACCAAAATACGCTAAGATTTTTGGCTACAGTATCAAAATCGCGCTCAAAATAAGCCTGATAAAAATTATTTACCGTTTTTTCCGGAGGGGATGTGTCTACATAGGCGGCATACCAATACATTGATGCCAGAAGGGCTATAATTACTACAAAAATAAATCGGGGTACCCCAGGTCTAAACGGTTTATCTTCAAGAAGCCGAGGATCAGTTTCGTGAGAAGCATTATCCAATTTTGCAATTCCTCCATTTCAATACGATATAATAAATATTGTACTCTTTTTAGCCTGGATAAACAATTAAAAGGGCAGGATAATAGTGAAATTCATAGTAAGCGACAATTAATTACTAAAAAACGGAATTATACCAGGGGGATGACAAATGCAGCCAATTATCGTAATAGGCGCCGGACCAGCAGGAATGATGGCGGCAATAACCGCAGTCAATTTAGGGAGCAAGGTAACTATTTTAGAAAAAAAAGACCGAGTTGGCCGTAAACTTAGTATTACCGGCAAAGGACGCTGTAACCTTACTTCCTCCGTAGATAAAGAAAATTTAACTAAGGGATTTCCAGGCAATGGCCGTTTTCTGTTCAGTGCCTTCGATCAGTTTTCTAATCTGGATCTTATAGATTTTTTTGAACAGCGTGGATTAAAGACGAAAGTAGAGCGGGGCAACCGTGTTTTTCCTGTATGTGATAATGCGGAGGAAGTGGTAACGGTTCTTTATGAGAGCCTGAAGAGATCAGGGGTGAGCATCCTCACTGAAACCCCGGTGCGAGCTATTGTTATTGACTCCGGCAAGATTGTGGGGGTGGAATGTAAGCAGGGCAGACTTGCCGCTCAAGCGGTTATTATTGCAACCGGAGGCATGTCTTATCCCGGTACTGGCTCCACCGGCGATGGTTATAAATGGGCATCTTATGCTGGACATACTATTATAGAGCCACGGCCTGGCCTGGTGCCGTTACTGGTTCAAGAGGAATGGGTACGGGAATTACAGGGCTTAAGTTTAAAAAACACCAAGGCTACTTCATATGATGCTCAAGGGAAGAAAATCAATCAGGATTGTGGGGAACTCCTCTTTACCCATTTTGGATTATCGGGGCCTATTATTCTTTCTATGAGCCATGATATAGGAGGCTATTTGAGCCGACATGATAAACCGGTTACAATTGAATTAGACCTTAAGCCGGCTTTGAGTCAAGAGAAACTGGATGAGCGTTTACAGCGAGATTTGGAGAAGTATGCCCGTAAAGTTTTCAAAAATAGTTTGGATGATCTGTTACCCCAGAAGTTAATACCTGTGATTATAGGGTTGAGCGGGATTGATCCCGGCAAGGTCTGCCATCAGATTAACCGCAGCGAAAGGCTGGGACTGGTGCAGCTCTTAAAACACTTTAAAATGACTATTAATGGCACCAGGCCAATTACCGAGGCGATCATCACTGCCGGAGGGGTTAATGTTAAGGAGATTGATCCCAGGACTATGCAATCCAAATTGGTGGAAGGCCTGTTTTGGGCGGGAGAGGTTATTGATATTGATGGGTACACCGGAGGTTATAATCTACAGGCGGCCTTCTCAACCGGTTATTTGGCAGGTAAATGCGCTGCCCATTCAGCGCGTTGACTAAGATAACCGATATTTGATACTATTCATTAGAGTGGCTATTAAAAATAAATCAATCATATACATGGGACTTTTGCGCTATCCGTTTTTTGATTATAGCCCTTTGATTATGGAAATTTTTTTCGGGAGGAATTATTACAAATGGCACAGAATATGACTCAGTATCAGGGTTCATCTAATTATATCGTGAGTGATGAGTTAAGGAACAGCGTTAACATTGCCATTGCTCTAGGAAAACCCCTCTTAATAAAGGGGGAACCAGGCACCGGCAAAACCATGCTGGCCTTAAGCATAGCGGAAGCTCTGCAAAAAAGAATATTGATCTGGAATATTAAATCTACCACCAAGGCACAGGAAGGACTGTATATTTATGATACGGTTCAGAGGCTTTATGACAGCCAGTTCAAGGATCATGACGTAGCTGATATCAAGCAATATATTAGAACCGGGAAAATGGGTGAGGCATTCCAAAGCAGTGACCAGGTGGTTTTGTTAATCGATGAAATTGATAAAGCTGACCTGGAATTTCCCAATGATCTTTTATGGGAACTGGATCAGATGAGCTATTATATTCCCGAAACCAAGGAGACTATAACCGCTATATCCAGACCCATCGTGATTGTGACCAGTAATGCGGAAAAAGAACTGCCGGATGCTTTTTTGCGCAGATGTATTTTCCACTATATTGCGTTCCCCGATGCAGAAGAGATGAATAAGATTATTAAGGTGCATCACCCCGACCTGGATAAGCGTTTGCTTGAACAGGCCATGGAAACATTTTATATGCTCAGAAATATACCTAATATGCAGAAAAAGCCCAGCACCAGTGAATTGATAGATTGGCTGCAGGCTTTGGTAGTAGGGGGAATCAGTCCCAATAAAATAAAGCAGGACTTGCCTTTTCTGGGAGTACTTTTAAAGAAAAACGAGGATCTGGATATCCTCTTAAACCAGGTCCATAATAAAACCCAGACCAAGGCTCAATCTCGCAGTTATTGGAATCGTTAGGAGAATAGGATTGTTTACGGAATTTTTTTATTACTTGAGAAATTTTGGAGTGCCGGTTTCCATAAACGAGTGGCAGAGTCTCATGGAGGCATTGGAGATGGATATGGCAGGCTCCAGCTTAACCGGCTTTTACTTTCTGTGCCGAGCCTTGCTGGTTAAAACCGAAGCCCATTATGACAGGTTTGACCTGGCTTTTGCCAATTATTTGGGAGATCTAGAAAGCCCGGAGGGACTGCCCGACAAGATTTGGGAGTGGCTTAACAAAGAACTTCCGCCGCAGGAAGTTTCTGAAGCTATGAGAAACAACCACCAGCAGCTTGATATCGAAGAGATGAAAAAGATGCTGGAAGAGAGATTAGGGGAGCAGAATGAGGAACATCACGGCGGCAATCGCTGGGTTGGCACCGGAGGTACGTCTCCATTTGGACATTCGGGCTATCATCCGGGAGGCATCCGTATTGGCGGCAATACCAGGAATTTATCGGCAGTAAAGGTTGCTGGAATGAGACGTTTCCAAGAATTTCGCACTGATGAGACCTTGGGTGTCCGCCAGTTCCAATTGGCTTTGCGCAAGCTCAGACAGTTTACCACCCGCCTGGACGGTGCCAAGGAAGAAGTGGATGTGGATGCTACAATTGACAAGACCTGCCAGAATGCCGGACGTCTGGAATTGGTATGGGAAAGGCCCCGGGTCAACAGTATGAAAGTTCTGTTGCTTATGGATGCAGGTGGTTCCATGCTGTCTTACAGCCGCCTATGCAATCAGCTTTTTACAGCAGTAAACAAGTCCAACCATTTCAAAGACCTAAAAATATTTTACTTTCACAATTGTATTTATGACCGGCTTTACCATGACCCGAGCTGCAGCGGCAATGACTATACCGATACTGAATATATACTCCGTACATGTGATTCTGATTATCGGGTCATCATAGTTGGCGATGCCAGCATGGGGCCTGCTGAGTTAATGCGTGCCGGCGGAATTATTGACTGGTATCTGCATAACGAACAACCCGGCATCGATTGGCTCGAGCGTATACGTCATCATTTTGAATACTCAATATGGCTTAACCCCGTGCCCGCTAAATATTGGGAATGGGTAGAAGGTGCCTATACCATCAAGACTATCGGACAGGTATTTCCGATGGAAGAATTAACGGTTGAAGGTCTGGAGAGAGGTATAGCTAAACTAAAAAGCCGCACTGCAGTGGGAGAGGGGAGTAAAGTTGCTAAGAGATAATAGGGTTGAGATTGTTGTGGATGGGGTTACTGGAGTAGGCAAATCCAGTCTGGTTAAGATTATCTGTGAAGAAATGCAATTAAAGCCTTTTAGTGAGATGTTTGAGGACGAAAACAGACTATTGCATAAATTTTTTTATGATCGTGAAAAATGGGCCTTTTCAATGCAGACTAATTTTCTAACCAATCGTTTTAAACAGTATCAGCAGGCTATGAAAGTGGGACGAGCGGTTATGGACCGTTCTATTTATTCTGACCGGATATTTGCCCTTATGTATCTGAAACATGGTTATTTATGTCCGGAAGAATATGCGGTATATAACAATCTTTTGCATACCTTGCTGGAGCATGTCAAACCACCCAAACTTATGGTTTACCTGCAGGTAAAGACTGATGAAGCTATACGTAGAATTCATCGGCGGGGACGCCCGGATGAGGTGGAAGTTGAACGGGAGTACTGGGATATGCTAAACCAGTTTTATGAGAAAAATTACAGTGATTTTAAACTGGGAAATCTTTTGGTTATCAAAGTTGATCACCTGGACTATGTTCATAAACCGGAAGATCGCAGATATATAATGGGGGAAATAAGGCAGGCCTTGAACAATGTAACCAGAGCTGCTTCAGTCTTATAAAATATAGGTGGTGGTATTATGGATATAGTATTAGTGATATTGGCAGGGCTGATATTCATAGTTTACTCCAGCTATTTTATGAAAATCATTACAGGTGACCCGAGCTTCTTTGAGGTTGAGATGCTCAAGGCTCTGGCCGGGTGGATTATCTCCAAAGGGACTATAAGCAAAATCTACATATGGGTCATGGTGTTATCATCGATATTGGCAGAAGCACTTTACTTCTGGCTCACCCTGGTATTAATCAGCAATCCGATTATGAGATCGTTAACCATTCTTCTTATTGCTATAGAAATCTATCATTTCAGCAAACTTGCACTTAATCTCAATCGTTTCTTTAATGGCAAGGATCTCTTAAGCCAGGTATTCGACTGGCGCTTGGAGAGAACCAGTGCAATATTCTTTTTCACACATTCCTTTTTGGTCATTGTGGGGCGGTATTTTTTTTAATTCCTCACTTGTACAGCTATTGAGTCCGATGAACCTTATCTGGCTCTTATGATTTGCCTGCACCTACATCTTAATTAATTGCATGTAGGGAAAGAGTTTTACAATACAGCAAAAAAAAAGGCTTGGTATAATATGAATACCAAACCTTTTTGTTAATCAAGCAATTAAATTAGCGGCTACGTCTGGCCTGGAAACAATCCCGGCAATAAACCGGTCTGTCACCTGTGGGCTCAAACGGAACGGTTGTATCTTGACCACAAGAAGCACATACTGTCTTAAACATTTGACGTTCTTCCCTGTATCCAGAGCCACCGCCGTAACCATTACGTTGCTGTTTGCGAGCTTTTCTGCAACTTGGGCAACGACCTGGTTCGTTTTCAAAGCCTTTTTCTGCGTAAAATTCTTGTTCCGATACTGAGAACAAAAATTCATTGCCGCAATCTTTACAAACGATATCTTTATCTTCCAACGTGTTCATCTCCCTTCTGGAATTACTCTTGGACTAGTTACCCCAAAAAAGGAGATAATGCAAAGAACAAGGCAACATTGATTATAAATCAATTATTATTCGTTGTCAAATATTCTGCATATTTATTTCTAGCGGCGATACCAGCTTGGCTAACGGCCTTTGTTTAATTGAGTTAATTAATAGCGCAACAAGGCTGCCAATGATTGATCATCAGGTACCCGGTCTGGGGCAACAACATATACTGTTCCGCCGTTTAAGATGGTTTGAACAGCAGTAAAGTCATATAGATCTTCATCCTCCAATTCCGCCGCTGCCGAGCTTATTTGAACTTTATTCTGATGAGGGTCAAACTTGCCCCATTGCTCAGCGCCATCAGCCATAAACAATAGTTCTATCTGTCCGTTAAATGCTGCAGGGACAGCTTCGCATATATCGGAGGTAGTGCGTCCCGTGCCTTTAAAAGGACCGTAATAGGTAATGGCCTCCTGTTCAGCTTTGTGGAAATAATGCTCGACCAGCGGAAAAGCAAGCGTCTTAATCTCTTCAGGACTTAATATCTCCGGATTACCTGGCAGCGCTTCATCAGTCAAATATGCATAAGTATTTGCTTCCCGGTAAATAGAAGAGATAAAATCAACTCCAGCCAGCACCAGAGGCGAATCTTCGTTGCGCAGCAATTCACGCAAGCCCCGGTCAATCATTTGGCAATACCTTAAGATATTAGGCTTGCTATCGTCGTTCCCTACTCCGTGGCCATGAAACATAGCGATTTCCGAATTGTTATTGGTTCCCGGCAGGTTTTGGCTATGGGTTTGAACTTGTCTTTCAGGGTCATCATAGTCATCGTATTTAAGAGCTTCGGATATACTGTGGGGAATATTATCAAGTGTTATTTCTTTTACACTAGCCCGGGTACACTGCAACACCCGAACATCATTTTGACTGAGAGCCAGAACGTAAAACAATCCATCTTCACTTAGCAAAGGCAGAAGGGGTTTGAGGTGAAATCGCCTCCCAATCTGTACAAATTCATCAACTTTCACAGGCAGGTAATAGTAATGAAACATATCAGCAGATAGAAATATTGCCAAACCATCCCGCTGTTGTTGCCAAAACTGATTATCCAGTACCAGTTTTCTAATCGGATCTAATAGTTTTTTAGCATTGGGTGAGCGCATTCCGCTCTTTATCAGGCGGGCCTCAGCTTCGGCGGCCAGATTTTTCAGCCGTATTCTTCCCTGCCTCGTTTCGCTTCCAGCTCTGAAGGCAGGCATATAAATAGATATGCAAATATCGTCTCGTTTCTTAATTAGAGTCGTTAAATCTTCCCGAGTTAATAAATTCATATTTTTAACCTCCTATCTTAATTTAGCTTTCCCCGCAAACAGATTTTATTTACGCTTATAAAAAATATTGCAGCTAGGCAAGGGGACGGTTCTTTTGCCTGCAGGGTTATTTTTTAGTATCATCAATATATAAAGATGAAGATTATTAAAGACCAGACAGGCACGTAATATACCGGAATCTATTACGTTTAATGCGCGGCAATGAAAGGAAAAATATCTTTGAACAAACCTATCTCAGCGAGCCATTGTGAATCTACTGGGAATAAACAAAAGCACAGTTGAACGGCAGAAACAAATGCAGGCAAAAGAACCGTCCCCTTATTAAGGTGAAAGTCTGGGATATTGTACGGCGTAGTATTATTTGTAAATCGAATTATATCAAATCGGCAATTATATTGACTGCACAAAGGCCACTAATGTTATAATTAACCAAGAAAACGATGCTGTAATATAAAAATGTAGTAAAATGCATATTATTGTTTTTATAATTAATTTCTTAAGGAGGTATTTAGAACATGAAAAAGAAAATATGGAGATGTTGCTTGCTGGCGACGATGGTTTTAATTTTTTTAAGCGCCGGAACCTGCATGGCAGCCAATCAGGTATTTCAAGATACGCAGGAGCACTGGGCCAAGGACTATATAAATGAACTGGCCAGATTGGATTACGTGGCAGGAAATCCTGACGGCACTTTTAAGCCGGACAAAAACATGACCAAAGCAGAGTTTACCCGTCTTTTAATAAGCTGCATGGGAATTAATAATCCCAGCGATGATACCACCAAAAATTTCAGCGACACCGCTGGAAATTGGGCTATTAAATTTATCAATGAGGCAGCCATGCTCGGTATATTAGAGCCCAGCGAATACCCTGACGGGTTGCAGCCGGACGGAGCGATTAAGCGCAGTGAGGCCTGCGCTATGCTGGTTCGTGCTTTGGGCAAGCTGCCAGCTACAGGGATGACAACGTTTAATGACAACGATAAAGTTCAACTCAGCGAATATCGGGGATTTATTAAAACAGCCGCTGATTTGGGTCTTATGTCAGGCTATTCCACTGGCAACTTCGAACCCTTTGCCGACCTGCCCCGCGGTCAGGCATGTACAGTTTTATACAAATACTTGTATCTGGAGGGTAAGATACCCACCATAACCCCTCCTGCTTCTGGAACCTATACGCCTTCTTTTACCGGCAATATAAGATACGTTTCAATTGACGGTGAGCTGTATGATACCAATACGGTTCCCGTATCATTTATTATTGACTTCATTGAGGTACCAGCCAAGTCGCTGGCCGTACACACATCTGGCATAAATCTTAACAATACCTATATTATTGAAACTGATAGCAGCAAAAATGCTGATATAGTCGTCCATAATGTACGTTACGCGGTTAAAGAGTATGCGTTAAGCGGAGACAAGCTGGAGGTTACAGTCAGTTCCCGCAAAATTCACAAATTTGAGGTAGGAAACAGAACCTATAACAGTGATTATGTCTATTTATATGTTGCATCTAGAGATGAAGGTTATTATCTGTCGGATATGACAGTTATTGATGATAATAAGGTAAAAATAGGCAACAAAGTTTACAATTTGAGCAATGACAAGATTACTATTTCTGCCAATGACAAGAATGATTTTTATGATATTGTTGAATTAGAAATTACCGATAAAGATAACATATTGCAGTTGAAAGCCACTGATCCGGTTGTTATGGATAATCTGGGCATCTCGGATATAGCCGCGATTTTTGTTGATAATTCTACTCTGGACCTGGGGGATATTGACAACATTTACTTTATAATTGGCGGCACCAGATATGACTTATCCGAAGTTACCCTTGATGCTACCGGCAATTTTAACGTTGATAGCGAGGTCTATTCATATGATCGCGTAAAGATGGTTATTGATGAGTTGCAGTATGAAATTACCCTATTACATAGCAATAAAGCCAAATTCATATTTTACTGTGATGAGGGTTCTGATCAGGAATGGGTAATAGTTGATGATAAATACTACGATACCGAGGATGTTAAGTTTATTAAAGGTGCGTCTATTTATGATGTAGATGAAGTCATGGTAGTTAGCAGAAACTTATATCGCATAGACAAAAAACAGTATACGCTGGATTCTAATCTGTTAGTCCAGGTAGATAATAAAACCTATACTATTTATGAAATTTACTGGGATGCGCAAGAACAAGCTACGGTCATAGAAACCGATGATGATGTGGATTCTACCTTGGCTACCCAGCCCCAGGAAATAATATTTTATAATGATGACACCAGATATCAGAAAGGCACCCAGGACGTAACCATCTATGCGTATCGTGAATGGGTCAGCTTTAGCAAAGTATTTATTTCTGACCCCGCTCATTATGCTTATAAGGATAAAAACTATGATCTAATTGGAGCGGAATTAAGAATTGATGGCATTGAATTTGAGATATTAGACACGGCCTGGCATGGCTCCACCGCGATTCTGGATATATTTATGGAAGAGCAATAGTATTCACAACCGGTAATCATTTGTGAGCTTTATCAGAGTGATTGCCGTTGGCGGATCAGAAAATAATAAACCCCTGGGCGTCCCCATTGTGGTAATGCCAAGGGGTTATTACTTGTGAAACTCTATTTAAGCAGGCGGGCAAATTTCTTCGGTATTTCCGTTTCGAATCTTAACAGCTCCCCGCTTAAGGGGTGTTTGAAAGCCAGAATATGAGCGTGCAATCCCAGGCGACCGATTGGGTTAGTAATCGCTCCATACTTTTTATCACCTATAATGCTATGCCCGATATCCTTCATGTGTACACGTATCTGATTTTTCCTGCCGGTTTGAAGTCTGATCTCCAGCAGTGAAAACCTTTTTGTGGCTTGCAGAACTTTGTAATGCGTAATCGCTTCCAGGCCGTCCCCGATTCTAGTACTTGAATACATGAGCTTGGTTTTAGTTTCTTTTAGCCAGGATTTGACGGTGCCTGTCGTTTTTTCCACCTGACCCTCAACTACCGCAATATAGGCGCGATCAACTAAAGCATCTTTCCATTCATCCTGCAAAAGATGTTTGATTTTTTCATTTTTAGCAAAAAGCATTAACCCTGAAGTATCTCTATCTAACCGGTGGACAATAAATATACGATTCTGGGAATCAATGAGCTGGACATAATCCGTTAATAGGTGATAGGCGGTATAATGTTTCTCCCTATCGGATGCAATTGACAGCAGTCCGGCAGGTTTATCAATGACTATAACTTCTGAGTCTTCGTATATTATTTTTAAGCCTTGGTTTTGGTCATCATCCCTTACCAGAGACCAATTAACCACAACCTCCTGCCCTGGTTGCAATAGATGATTATACTTTGAAACTACTTTGCCGCTAACCAGTACCTGACGGTGGGTTAATAACGATTTAATATTATTGCGAGCCTTATGTGGCAATTTTTCTATTAAAAAGCTCATTAATTCAGCAGGTTCTGATACCGGCAGATGAGTCTGTCGTTCCTTACCCAGGTGCTGATTCCCCTGTCTATAGTTCCCCATTAAAACCTCCTTGAATATCAAAAGGATTTGGTGTTTTTTGCTCTGCATAATCAGGATCATCTTCGCGAATAGCAGCCCGCTGGCGTTTAAGTATCCAGGCCATGACTCTATCGCGTTCCCCGTGCCGAAGATTACCGAATTTTACTGACACGTTAAATATTTTAATATCAGGGTTGGTATCTTCAACAATTCGGACTGCTCTGCCAGGTAAGGTAACAGTATTGCCACCACCGATATCTAAAAACAATAGTATTTCATCATCTATATTTAAATTATCTGCAGTGGTAAAGCAGAGTCCATCTCCACTTATATCTACCAAGTGGTCGGTTTTAAAATCTTTCTTTTTGGCAGTCTCTGCGTGTGCCTGCAAGATCCACTGCAGCTCGGCGTTGGTTTTTAATCTAAACCATCTGCGATTATGTTGCTGTCCTGATAATGAACTAGCCATTTTTCTTTGGCGCTCTTTATATAATTTATAAGATCTGCGTTGAGCTTCTTGAGTGCGTGCTTCGTGCCAGCGAAAGGTTAAGACTGCAGCAATGATTATAATCATAATAATAGCAAAAGCAAATCCGCTCATATTGAAAAATTCTTTATTACCCAGATTATTGCTTAAGCCCTGGGAGAACTCTTTGAAGGTCATAGCTCCCATGTGCTGCACCTCCTTGGCAAGAATTTATAAAGCATCTTACGCCTCAGCTGTTATTCATAGTATCGACGGTTCTATAAATATAATAACATTTAGCCCTTGGTTTGTTCCATTGTTTTTTGCCTTTTTTGGCTAAGATAGGTAAATAAAGCTGGCAGAAAAGAAACAAAAATAATACCGAAAACAACCAGGGTAAAGTTCTTTTGTACTACCGGAATATTACCAAAGAAATAGCCCCCGGTGAGAAAGAGCATAATCCAGGATACACTCCCAATAATATTGTAAAAGAGGAAACGAGCATAGCTCATTTGGCCAATACCGGCTACAAAAGGCGCAAAGGTCCGAATAATTGGAATAAACCGGGCAATAATAATGGTCTTGCCTCCATGTTTTTCATAAAAATAATGGGTGCGCAAGAGATACTCCCTTTTCAGGAAACGAGCATTGCTATCAAATACCTTAGGTCCCAAATACCTGCCAATTTGATAGTTGCAGATATTTCCGAGTATGGCGGCAGTCATCAAAATGGCGCCAATGGCAATTAGATTAATATCTCCAGAAGCGGCTAACGCGCCCAGGACAAAAATCAATGAGTCGCCGGGCAGAAAAGGTGTAACTACAAGGCCGGTTTCGCAGAAAATTACCAGGAAGAGAATGAGATAAGCCCATATTCCATAATTGATAATTATATCTGTAAGGTATTTATCCAGGTTTATTAAAATGTCTACTATATTAATCAGTAGATTAGTATTATCCATATGGATTCCTTCCGCTTTTTTATCTGTAGCTAATAAAGTTATGGGATTCCCGATTCCCGAAAGCAATAAGGACAGAATATATCGAAATTCAGTTTAAAGTATATATTTTACCTCGTCAATGATAATAGCTTGTAAGAAATTTTTTTATAAAGCGTATAAATTAAGATGGAAAAGTTATGCCACTAAGGAAGGAAAAACATATAAAAAGTGGAATTGATAAATATTGCTATAACTTTTATTGATGGTATAATCAAATAGATGTTTTGGGTGCTAATTATTTCCTAATGGAGAGATGCTGATTGTTTGAAGCCATTTTATTTGATTTGGATGGTACTTTACTGGATATTGATATGGATTTTTTCTTAACTAAATATTTTGAGGAAATAGGAAGAATGGCAGTGGATAAGGTTCAATGTGAACCCCGGCGCCTGGTAGAGCAAATACTCCTTTCTACAGATGTGATGATAAGGGATCTTAATCCGGATACCAGAAATGAAGAGGTCTTTATGGGAGATTTTATCAGCAGTCTAGGGACCGATGAACAACCCATGAGGAAATTCTTTGATGAGTTTTATCTAACCAGATTTCCATTGCTGCAGGGGTATTGCAAGCCTTTTGACATAGTTCCGGATATTATGGAAGCAGCTTTTAATCAGGATATAAAAGTTGTAATTGCAACAAATTCTGTTTTTCCCTTGCGAGCGATCCAATGTCGTCTGGAATGGGCTGGAGTTGGAAACTATCCTTATGAATTGCTTACTTGTTATGAAAATATGCATTACTGTAAGCCACATTGGCAATATTATCAGGAAATAATACAACAGATTGGAGTGGATCCGCACAGATGCCTGATGGTGGGCAATGATACCCGTGAAGACCTGGCTGCAGAAATGATTGGCATAAAGACATTTCTGGTTGAGGATCGTTTAATTGACAGAGGAAACAGTCCCTACAGTGCATATAGGCAAGGAAACCTAAATGATCTTTTTAAATTTATCAAACAAATGACAAAGGCATGATTATATTTGTCAAATGCAATACTAAGGATAAGTGTTATTTCGATGAGTTATTTTGGAATTTTATTTTTGTAACTGTTATAATCTGAAATATGCATTTATCAAGGGGGATTTGCTGCTGGCAGTTGCAGATCTTTAGTTCTGCAAAACAGTTGTATCCCTAAGAAATTTCTGGTAGAGTTTATAGGGTTGAAATGAGGGCAATCTATCTCGGTAGCATTGAATATGGAATTATTGAGTAGTTTTATAAAGGATAAATCTAACTAAATTAGAGGAAGGGGTATTAAGCTTTGTTTGAAGGTTGGCTTTTTTATACGCTTACGGTTATTGCAACCTTGTGTGAAGCAACAGTTTTTCTGATCTTAATGTATTATTATTATGTATCTGTATCAGGTTGGCGAAAGCATGACGAGGAAAAGGACTATAACCCCGAAAAAAGATTTGCGCTTATAACGGCTGCGCATAATGAAGAAGCTGTTATCCGTTATCATCTTGAAAGTCTAAAACAGCTAAATTATCCTGAGGAGCTATTTGATATATATGTAATAGCAGATAACTGTACCGATAATACGGCTGAAGTTGCTCGCCAGGAAGGTGTCAAGGTAGTAGAAAGATTCTCTCCCCAAAGGGGCAAGGGCTTTGCTTTGGATTGGTTTTTTAACACAAAACTTTTCACCATGGAAGATGAGAACTATGATGCAATTTGTTTATTTGATGCTGATAATGTAGTTTCCTCTAACTTTTTATTGGAAATGAACTCCAAGCTAAAGAAGGGATATCGCTCTATACAGGGTTATTTGGACACCAAGAACCCCAACGATTCATGGGTATCAGCTTCTTATGCTACTGCTTATTGGTCGATGAACCGTATGTGGCAGTTAGCCAGACATAACAAGGGATTATCAAATGCCCTGGGGGGAACCGGAGTCTGCCTGGATTATCAGTTGCTCAAGGAATATGGCTGGGGTGCAACCTGTTTGACGGAAGATTTGGAATTCACGATGAAGCTTTTGCTTAACGGCATTAAAACATCCTGGGCCCATGAAGCTAAAGTATATGATGAAAAACCGGTTTATTTTTCCCAAACCTGGCGGCAGCGCACCCGTTGGCTATCAGGCCACTGGAATGTGGCTTTTCGCTATATGGTTCCGCTGATAAAAAAGGGATTTAGAGAAAAGAAATGGTATCCCATTGACGGAGCAATCTATTTATTTCAGCCTTTTGCAATTACGATAATGTTGTTTAACCTAATAATGGGCACCATGCATTATTTTTCTGGACCCAATCCAATCTACGCCTCACCATTTACCGACTTGGCACCGGGCTCTTTTTGGTTGACGTTCGGAATATTAGGCTACTTATATCCTATGTTGGGGTTAATACTGGAAAAGGCTCCGCGCAAGGCATATTTGTATTATATTACTTACCCGTTTTATGGACTTACATGGTTCCCGGTAACTTTATGGGGACTGTTAAAACATAGCAACCAGGAAGAGTGGGCACATACTGCACATAACCGAGGTATTTCGATCTCTGCTATCGAATCAGGCGGAAATGCCGCCACCGCTAAAGTTGTAAAACCTATTACCGCTCACCACCATCAACATCAGAAAGGTAAAGGGAGTGTGCGCAGGACTTATGCCCCTTATGCAACTCTGGTAACCCAGGATGAAAAGAGTGTTAAACGGGAGCCGGTAACTGAGCCGGCTGGACGGGTTGTATATCCTACATTAGTGGCAAATAAGGCTTCAGCTATTTTGAAACCAGTAGAAGTAGTAAAAGCTACAATTACCCAGGAAAAACGTACCCAAGCAACTGCTGGCAGTAAAAATTATGGATAGCACCGAAGTCGGCAGAAACGTTATTATTAGCCAATGAGAATTTACAAGCCGTGGGATTGTTTCCACGGCTTGAATAATTAGTAGCGGCGAGATAAATATATAATAAAACTGTTTTGCTGTGTGAAAGGAGAAAAGCATGGAGATTAGACCAATTAAGAAAAAGCTTAAACTCTATGGCTTCAATAATCTTACCAAAACTCTAAGTTTTAATCTTTATGATATTTGCTATGCAATAACTCCTGAACATAGACGGGAATATATTGAATATGTTGACGAAGAGTACAACGCAGACAGATTGACCAAGATTTTAACAGGTGTTGCTAAAATAATAGGGGCCAACATATTAAATATTGCCAAACAGGATTATGACCCGCAGGGAGCCAGTGTTACCATCCTTATTGCTGAGGATGAGATTCGTGTTGTAGAGGGTCACCTTGATTCAAGAGAGTCGCCTGGACCTCTGCCCGAGTCAGTAGTTGGCCATTTGGACAAAAGTCATATAACTGTACATACATACCCCGAAAGCCATCCTGACCAGGGGATTAGCACTTTCAGAGCTGATATAGATATCTCAACCTGTGGCCAAATTTCACCGCTAAAGGCACTTAATTACCTTATTCATATTTTTGGCCCGGATATAGCCATTATTGATTATAGGGTAAGGGGCTTTACCCGGGATTTGGACGGCAGGAAATATTTCCTTGATCATAAGATTAACTCTATTCAGAACTATATAGCCAGCAAAACCCGTAATCTCTATCAGATGATTGATGTAAATGTCTATCAGGATAATATTTTTCATACCAAAATGCTGTTGAAGGAATTTGACCTGGACAATTACTTGTTTGGAACCGCCAAACAAGATATCAAGTCGAAACAAAGAACTATAATAAAACAGCAAATTAAGAAAGAAATGATGGAGATCTTCTCCGGCAAGAACATCCCCAATTAATATGGCTTTTACATAGTATTTCAGCCTGCCTTTATGGACAAAGACAGGCTGTAGTGATTGTTTCTATTCTCGACGCAGTGCTTCGATGGGTTTCAGGCGGGCGGCCTGGTTGGCAGGATAAAGGCCGAAGAATAATCCTACCCCGGCTGAAAATAAAAAGGCTATGATGATAGTCCACCAGGATACTAGAGGAGGCCAATTGGCCAGCTTGGCTACCACGTAAGCTCCGCCATAACCCAGGATAGTACCAATAAATCCCCCCATTAAACAAAGAACTATGGATTCAAAGAGAAACTGTACCAAAATATCCTGGCGCCGTGCGCCCAAAGCCATACGGATACCAATCTCTCTGGTACGCTCTGTTACTGATACCAGCATTATGTTCATTACCCCGATTCCTCCCACCAATAGTGAAATTCCGGCAATAAGGCTTATGACCAGACTCACAATACCGGTTATTTGGGTAGCTGCCTCCATCTCCTGCTCCATGCTGTAAGCCCTATAGTGGTTAGGGGCGTTATGACGACGCTCCAGGATGCTCTTGCTGCGTTCCATAGCAGTTGCAACCGTTTCTTTGCTGACAGCACTGGCCCATATGTCACTAATCCAGGTCTGGCCGGTAATATTGCGTATAAATGACATGGTGATATAGGCAGTGTGCCGGGAGCTGTTATCCAGTGCGGAACTATCCTTTTTTAAAACCCCAATCACCATAGCTGAACTGTTGCCAACAACAACCCGCTGTCCCACTGCATTTTCCGGGCCAAATAACTCCCGGGCGGTGTCTTCCTGGATAACAATAACCTGCCGGCCTGCACTTTCATCCTCGTCACTTAAGAATCTGCCCTGAGACAGGGTTAGATTCCTGATGGGAGCATAGTCTGCGGTGGTAGCTATTATCTGTGCGTTTTTCTGGCCCTGACTGCCCCTTAGTTTCATTTGCGAATAGCTGGAGGGAGCAATATATTTTACCTCCGGAACCATGCTTTTAATAATTGTAATATCACTTAATTGCAGATCAGACGGTCTAAAGGTTTCGTCGTCCTGGTAATTTACATATAAAATAAACAGGTTGGTGCCGAACTTTTCCATTTCCTGCAGCAGCATGGCCCGACCCCCCTGACCGATGGCAACAACTGATATTACTGAGGCAATACCTATTACAATACCCAGCGTAGTTAGAAAAGAACGCAATTTACTGCTTTTGATGCTGGCCAGGGCAACTATCATCATTTCTCGTATGTTCATATGCTGATCGCCCCTTTTCGCAAGCAGTTGAGCGTCTCACCGGCATCTATCGGTGGTTCTACTTTATCATCCGCTATTAATAAACCGTCGCTTAAGCGCAAGATTCGGCCTGCGTGCCGGGCTATGCTTTCTTCATGGGTAACAATAATTATAGTGGCACCGTCACGGTTTAACTGCTGAAAAACGCTCATAACTTCCAGGCTGGTAATACTATCCAGAGCACCGGTGGGTTCATCGGCTAGAATTATAGCCGGGTTATTGGCAATAGCTCGCGCAATTGCCACTCTTTGGTTTTGACCGCCGGATAGTTCATTGGGATAATGGTGCATACGATCAATCAGCCCCACTCTTTCCAGAAGCATCGTAGCTCGCGCTCTTCTTGCCGATAGCTTGATACCCGCATACATCATGGGCAGCTCAACATTGTGAAGGGCAGTCAGGTGAGGCAGCAGATTAAAGGTCTGGAAAACAAAACCGATCTCTTGGTTTCTGATTCGGGCATAGTCCTTTTCTTCCAGGGCAGACACTTCTTTATGGTTCAGTATGTAAGAACCGGCTGTAGGTACGTCCAGCAGACCCAGAAGATTCATCAGGGTTGACTTTCCAGAGCCGGAGGCTCCCATTATGGCTACAAATTCACCTTGATCAATATTAAAGGATATGCCCCGTAAGGCTTCTACGGTTATAGTGCCGGTATCATATGTCTTGCGCAAATCATTTACTGCAATCATTGGGCTGCTCCTGTATCGGTTTTTACCCTCTGTCCGTTTTTATATTCGGGTCTGGGGTTGACCACTACCTCTTCATCGGGATTCAAGCCTGATAGCACAATATCAAAGAGCTCATTGCCTCTTCTTATTTCAATTATCCTTTCCTCTAGTACGGAATCCTTGACCACAAATGCTATCTTGCTGCCGTCACGTTCAATTAAGGCATTGATAGGCAGGACCAGAACATCTTTTTCTTCAGCAGTTTGGATGATCAAATCAACTGAATAGCCAATTTTGAGTTCACCTTTACCTTCGTTAAGATTAATGGTAACCGGCACATTGATGGTTTCACCGCTGCTGCCTTTTTGCACTACTGCCGCTCCGCCGATCCTGGCCACCTCACCCAGGTAGGTTTTTCCTGGCAAGGCAACACTGCTGGCCTTTACAGGTTGTCCAATCTTTAAGTTGCCGGCATCTATCTCGCTGATATCAGCTGTAACCTCCAGCAAGCTGTCATCGCTTATTACCAGCAATTCTGTTCCTTCCATTACTCGATTGCCTTGTTTGGCCGATATAGAAGTAACCACCCCATCAAACTGAGCTACAAAGGTTGCCATGTCCAATCGCTCTTTGGCCTGAGCTACCTCCTGCCGGGCCAGAGCTACCTGGGATTGCAGGGATAATACCTGTTTGCCGGAAGCATTATAGCTGGCTTTAATCTTAGCTTCTTCATAACTGTTAGTTGCTCTGGCCAGATCAAGTTGTGCAGATTCCATTTCTGCAGCACTGACTGCGCCTGCTGCAAATAGCTGTTCCATGCGGTTATAATGATTATTAGCTTTGTTATATTCTGCCTCAGCCGTTCTAAGGCCTAACTGGTCATTAATAGCCTGAGCGCGGACTAACTCAGCTTCCTTGCCGGATAATACTGCAACCGCATTCTGATATTGACGAGCCAGTTCCAGTGAATCCAAACGCCCTAAGACCTCACCCTTTTTAACCTGGTCACCTAGCTTTATATTAAGCTCCATCAAGGTGCTATCCACCGGAGTAAAAAAAGTTTGCTCGTTTACTGCTTTTAAACGTCCATTGGCAAAGATATTGCGCTCAATGGTCTGGTTATTTATCCTATTAACCTCGACTGGTACGGGATTATTTTTGTTTTTTATAACCAGTCCTCCTATAGTTATAACAAGCAATAAAACAATCAAGGTAGTAAATTTTAACCATTTGGGTATTTTGGCATACACTAAACCTATCTGGTTAGCCCACCGCCGGTCTTTTATCTCCTGCACAACAAAAACCTCCGTGAAAAAATAATCCAACCTATATACTATTCTCTAATGACACAGCAATATCCTCTAATAATTTACATTTGTGTCTATAATGCTCAAAATACGGCGGCAACAGATGCCAATTCTTTAATAAGGTCATTTTAGCAGGATTTGCTGGTATTCATGGAGAAAGATTAGACGACAAATCAAAAAAGGAGGTATTAATATAATGATTACTTGGAGTGACGAATACAGGGTGGGGGTAAAAGAGGTAGATGAACAGCACCGTCAGCTCTTTGCTATTGCTGGCAGAGCTTATGAATTGCTAAAAAATGAAATGCTTACTGACAAGTATGACAGCATCATAGAAATATTACAAGAACTTAAAGCATACGCTGTGTATCATTTTCAATATGAAGAAGAATATATGGACAGCATAGGCTATGCTAAATTATTGTCCCATAAAGTAATGCACGCTGATTTTGTAGAAAAAATCAATGGAATTGATTTCAGAAAGGTTGACGATAATCAGGGACAATACCTGATGGAAATACTGGAATTCGTAGTTAAATGGATAGAGGGCCATATTTTGGGTCAGGACAAAAAATATGCAGGTCTAGTTTAAGCGGGATTAACATGTTTATCTCGCAATATGGGGAATAACTTATTAATTCCTTACATTTGCCAAATCATACTGTTTACTCAATTCTCAATAAGGCAGGTTTTCCTTATGAATATCAATGAATGCTTCCTTAGCCTGTCACGCAGTTTGGATTTTTCCCGTCATGGATTAATGCGCCATCATCACAGAACAGCTCTAATTGCTGTCAAGATTGGAAGAGCTGCAGGTTTGCCTGAAGATGAGATATTTGAACTCTTTCAGGCCTCAGTTATTCATGATATTGGAATAATAAGCTGGCAGGAGAAAACTGAACTGGGTACATTTGAAATTGATGCCCCTTGGCAGCATTGTCGCCGCGGCTACGAATTAATGTGCCATAATGTTTCCCTGCAGCACTTAGCCCCAATAATCCTGAGTCATCATGACCGCTGGTCAGGCGGTAATCCTTCCGGACTGGCTCAAGACCACATCCCTTTAGCCAGCAGGATTATACATCTGGCAGACCGCATCGAGATATTGCTGGTCAAGACTCCAAGTATATTAGATCAGAGAGGATTAATCATGAAAAGGCTCCGCGGGTTTGGGGGTGTATATTTTGACCCGGCTCTAATCACAATTCTTGAGGAGATGGCATATAATGACAGCTTCTGGTTGGATATTATTTCACCATGGGAAAAAGAATGTCTTGATTTGATTGTACCGCCTTACCGTATGCAAATGGAAACTGATTATTTGTTAGATATAGCCAACCTATTTGCTCAGGTAGTGGATGCTAAAAGTTCGTTTACCTATAGACACTCAAAAGGAGTAGCCGCGATTGCTAAATTTCTTGGGAAGCAGATTGGTCTTGATGAAAAAAATTGTGAATTGCTGGAGATTGTCGGATTATTACATGATTTAGGCAAGCTTTCAGTGCCCAATGAAATATTGGAAAAGCCGGGCCAGCTTACTCCTTCAGAGTACAACCTAATGAAACAACATGCCTATTATACCTACTGGCTGCTAAAGCCGGTGACGCAGACCTTCCCGCTGGCTGAGTGGGCCTCCTTTCATCATGAAAGGCCTAATGGGCGAGGTTATCCCTTTGGCAGGAAGGGTGAGGAATTAGAACCGAATGCCCGGATTATCACTATTGCAGACATCGTGGTTGCTTTGCGGGAAGAAAGGCCGTACCGCAGTAATATGAGCTGGGAGCAAATAACTAAAATAATGAATAACCTGACAGTGGTTGAAGGCTTGGATAAAGACCTTGTTTCCTCCATACTCGACAATAAAAAAGCATTAGACTACATATGGTCAGGTTTATCTTGAAGTTTAGATGTAAATTATTAGCCTTTCTTATGAAAACTTTCTCGAACCTTAACTATAGAATATTTATTCTTATAACGGAGAAAATAACCTAACCTGGCTGCAAATCGTATTTGTCAGCCAGCCGGAAAACAAGCGCTTTAATAGTAAGAATTTAAGGAGGGTTAAATATGCTTTTTGCTTTTCATGCTTTTGAAGGCGGATATGATATACCTAAGCGGGTAGTTGGTGCTAATATTCCTTACGAGTGGATAATATATATAATCATGTTCATTCCTCTGGGAGTTTTTGCTTATGGTGTTTACACCAGAGCTCGATATTGGGGCCTCGGTCAGGGGGAACAGATTAGGACAGACCAACTTAAAAAAAGGATAATAGCTTTTATAACCGAAACCTTTGGGCAGACCCAATTGATCAGAAAGCCGGCGGTTGGTTGGTCGCATTTGTTATTATTTTGGGGTTTTGTTTTTCTTTTTCTGGCTACTGCGGCCTGGGGTGCTTGGAGCAAGATTAACTTCCCCCCTATGGTAGGAGACATCTATATTTGGTCCTCAGCCATAGTAGATATAATGGGAGCATTAGCAACTATAGGGATAGTTATCCTGGCCATAAACAGGTACATAATTAAGCCCGATCGTTTGAATGATACCAGAGCTTTGGACGGCTATATATTATTATTAATATTTCTTATCCTGGTTACCGGTTATGTCATTGAGGGGGCTCGGATAGCAGCCCAAATTCAACTGTCTCCTATGATGGAGCAGATCGCCTATGAAAAAGTAGCATCTCCGGTTGGATGGCTCTTTGCTTACCTGTTTAGCGGTGCCAGTCATGAGAGTATTTTACTTTGGCACCGTTTTTTATGGTGGTTCCATATGGCTATTGCTTTTTTATTTATAGGAATGGTGCCCTTCACCAAGCTGTGGCATATCTTTACAGGGATGATCGCTTATTTTTCCAAGGATTTGGAGCCATCCCACTGCCGCATGGTGCATAATATTGAAGAAGCAGAGACCTTTGGGAAAGAAGCAATTGAAGAGTTTGGGTGGAAGGATCTGTTGGATCTGGACGCCTGTATTCGCTGCGGCAGGTGCCAGGAAGCCTGTCCGGCATACAATACCGGCAAACTCCTTAATCCCAAAATTACAGTTATCCAGGCTATGAAACAGCATTTTGACAATAAAGCACCTTTGTTAATGAAGGGACAAATGCCGGTTGATGAAGGCAATTTAGCACTTACTATAAACGAACCGGCAGTATTAAGCGGCAGCGCGGAGGCTTCACTAATATATGAAGTGGTGACACCGGATGTGCTGTGGGCATGCACTAATTGCCGGGGTTGTGTATTCCATTGCCCCATGCATATCGAGCATGTAGATAAGATTTTGGAAATGAGAAGAAACCTTGTTATGTGGCAGGGTGATATGCCTGGTGAGGCTCAAAATGCCTTTTCCAATCTGGAAAGAAACTATAACCCCTGGGGAGTAGGTTTTGCCTCCAGGTCCAATTGGCTGGAAGAAAGAAAAGTCAGGGAATTGGTGAAACTCATTCCTGAAGATGGCAGTGAATTTGAGTACTTACTCTTCGGTGGCTGCGCGGTGGCTTTTGATGACAGATATAAAAAGGTTGGTGAAGCGGTTCTGCGCATTTTTGCAAAAGCAGGACTCAGCATCGGCTATTTGGGGACAGAAGAACAATGTTGCGGTGATCCGGCTCGCAGGTTAGGCAACGAATACCTGTACCAAACCCTGGCTGCTCATAATATTGAAACCTTTAACAAATATGGAGTTAAGAAAATAATCTGCCTCTGCCCCCATGGATTTAATGCCATAAAAAATGAGTATCCGCAGATGGAAGGCAATTTTGAGGTTTATCATTATACAGAAGTACTTGCAGACCTGGTTGCTAAAGGGAAGCTGCAGGTTAAAGCGGAAGAAATAAAACTAAGCTATCACGATTCATGTTTTCTGGGCCGACATAACAATATTTACGAACAGCCACGCAGTATTCTTAAAGCAGCCGGTTCTAAAATTACCGAGTTGGATAAAGAGCGGCAATTTGGGTTCTGCTGTGGAGCAGGCGGCGGGCGCATGTTCCTGGAGGAAGAGGCTGTCGGTGGCTTTAAGAGAATTAATGATACCCGTACCGAACAACTTTTAAAATCCGAACCACAGTATATTGGAACCAATTGTCCCTTCTGTCTTACCATGATAACTGACGGGGTAAAAGAATCCGAAAAAGAGGTAAAAGTTATGGATGTGGCTGAAATAATCTGGGACAGAGTGAAGTAGTATTATTTGGGGAAGAGAGGAAAGAAGTTGTTATTCAGAGGAGGTTGTTGGGGATGGAAAAGCATAAAATGCGCAAGTTTGAACGGCAGATGGATAACGAGGAAGCTTTATCCAGGCTGCAGAAAGGATTATATGGAGTGTTATCTACGGTTGATAATAACGGGCAGCCTTATGGGGTACCGCTGAACTATGTAATAAGAGAAAATGCCTTATATTTTCATAGTGCCGTGGAAGGGCATAAGTTAGATAACATAAAATATAATAATAAAGTAGCTTTTACAGTGGTAGGTTCAGCTGAAATTTTAGCGCGTCAGTTTTCTACAGCTTATGATTGTGTAGTCCTGTTTGGAATTATTAGTCTGGTGAAGGATGAGCAAGAGAAAAGACAGGTTCTAATGGATCTGGTTAATAAATATAGCCCCGAATTTGCCGAAGAGGGTACAAAATACGTTGCAAATTCCATAGATAGATGTGTAGTTTTGAAGATTGCCATCCAATCCTTGACAGGCAAGCAGAGGTTAAAATCATTATGAGCAAAGAATCCATTAAGATAGCAGGAATGAGCTGTGCAGCCTGTTCCGCCAGGATTGAAAAGGGTTTAAAACAGATGGCAGGAGTTCAATCTGCTAATGTGAACCTGGCTATGGAAAAAGCAACGATAGAGTATGATGGTAGTCTGGTGCAGCCGGAGCAGTTTGAACAGCTGATAAAAAAATTGGGATATGAGCCAGTGATGGAAAAGGCTGATGACCAAGGCCAGGCTGATCTGAAAATTACAGGAATGAGCTGTGCAGCCTGTTCCGCACGGATAGAAAAAAAACTGTCTGGTCTTAAGGGTGTAAAGCTGGCTAGTGTGAATCTTAGCACCGAGAGAGCCCGAGTATCATACGATCCCGGTGTAATTAAGGCCAGTGATATGATCAAGGTTATAGAGGACCTGGGTTATGGAGCTGAGAAGATTGAAAATATCAGCTATGACCAGGATAAAGAGCTCAAGGATAAAGAGGTCAGAAATCTGCTTATATCTCTTTATGCTGCAGCAATATTAAGCTTTCCACTGGTAGCAGCCATGATATTAAACCTACTGCAGATTCAAGGGCCGATTCCTTCTTTGTTACATAATGAGTATTTTCAACTAATAGTTACTACTCCGGTACAGTTTGTTATTGGTGCCCGCTTTTACAAAAACTCATATTACGCTTTGCGTTCCGGGAGTGCCAACATGGATGTTTTGATAGCAATGGGCACTTCAGCGGCGTATTTCTTTAGTCTTTACAATGTATTCTTTGAGACCGTTGCGCCGGGGATGATGAAGAGCCTGTATTTTGAGGCAGCCGCGATTATTATTACTCTTATTCTATTGGGCAAATACCTGGAGGCAGTAGCCAAAGGCAGAACGTCGGAAGCCATAAAAAAACTGGCGCAGCTTCAGCCCAAGACGGCTCGTGTGATAAGGCAGGATACAGAACAGGATGTGCCAATTGATGAGGTGCAAATAGGGGATATATTGATAGTAAAACCAGGGGAAAAGGTGCCGGTGGATGGAAAAATAACAGCAGGAGATTCTGCAGTAGATGAATCTATGCTCACCGGTGAAAGTCTGCCGGTAGATAAAAAAGCTGGCGACTTGGTTTATGGCGGTACCATTAATGAGTTTGGAACATTTAAATTTGAAGCTACCCGAGTTGGGCGGGATACAACTCTGGCGCAGATAATCAAGATGGTGGAAGATGCACAAGGATCCAAGGCACCTATTCAAAAGATAGCCGACCAGGTGGCAGGGGTCTTTGTGCCTGTAGTCCTGGGTATCGCTGCTGCAACATTTCTGATCTGGTATCTGGGGGGCGCAGGTGTTAACAAATCGCTTATCAGCGCAGTAGCTGTTTTGGTTATTGCCTGTCCCTGCGCGTTAGGCCTGGCAACCCCTACAGCCATTATGGTGGGTACCGGCAAAGGGGCGGAAAACGGTATTCTGATTAAAGGCGGGGAGCATCTGGAGATGGCCTATAAAATCAATGCGGTGGTTTTGGACAAGACCGGCACTATTACCAAGGGTCAGCCGGAGGTCACTGATATATTAAGCCTGGGGCAGTTAGAAACCGGAACTCTTTTGCGGTTGGCTGGCCGGGCTGAAAAAAGCTCGGAGCATCCTCTGGGAGCAGCCATATATAAGAAAGCTCAGGAGGAATATGGAGTTCTCCATGACCCGCAGAGTTTTGAGGCCATACCAGGAATGGGAGTCAGGGCTAATATAGAGGGTCAGGAGATATATGTAGGAACCCGCAAGCTCATGGTTGAAAGAGGCATTGATGCCGGGCACATTGAAAAGACCATGGCAGATCTGGAAGGTCAGGGCAAAACCGCTATGCTCATGGCCATAGACGGTAAACTGGAATCTATTTTGGCAGTTGCAGACACAATTAAGGATGGTTCCAGGGAAGCAATTGCGGATCTTTTGAATATGGGCATGGAAGTTTATATGATAACCGGTGACAACCAGCGTACCGCTGATGCTATTGCCAAACAGGCAGGCATTAATATTGTGCTGGCCGAAGTACTGCCGGGAAATAAGGCTCAGGAGGTCGAAAAGCTTAAAGCCTCGGGGAAAATAGTAGCTATGGTGGGAGACGGCATAAATGATGCGCCGGCGTTGGCTACGGCTGATATTGGAATGGCTATGGGAACCGGGACGGATGTTGCCATGGAATCAGCCGATATAACTTTGATGAGAGGGGATCTCAGATCTATACCGGCTGCAATCCGGTTATCCCGCCAGACTATGAAAAAGATAAGACAAAACCTGTTCTGGGCTTTCATTTATAATATTATCGGCATCCCCTTTGCCGCGCTGGGCATGCTGAATCCAGTTATTGCCGGAGGTGCTATGGCTTTCAGCTCCGTATCAGTGGTCACCAATTCACTAAGCCTTAAGAGGTTTGACCCTAACCGAACCTCTTTAAAGAAATAATAAACAGTCAATCATATGGCCTGAACCCGATACTTTGTGAACTTGAACCCGTTCAGGCCAAACTGCTTTAAAATTCTTATATTTTCATATAATGACGGCAGATATTACTGATATAGTCATGGCAGTTTAGGTCGGTGGGAATAAATCCCCCCTCTTGAGGAGAGAATTTGTAACGCCTTCTGAATTCATATCGATTATCGGCTATAATTTTAAGCCATTTAATCAAATAATCCACTTCCGCGTAAGTGTTGTAAGGAGCCAGGCTGATCCGGACCATACCTGGAATTTTATCCAGCTCCTTGCTATCATAGAATTGCAGCTGTTGATAATCTTCCGGCACACCCAGCAGATTGCGTACATAGTTCTGAGCACAAAAACATCCGGTTCTTAAACCGATACCCGCTTCAAAACATAATATTGCGCCTGTAAGTGCGTAAGGAATACCTTTCAGGTTGAAACTGATTACTCCTACCCGGGGTCTGGAGCCATATAACCTGACAAAGCTTAATTCGACCAGTTTTTTTAAGGTATATGAGGTAAGCTCTGCTTCGCCTTGGGATAGAACATTCATATCAAGTTTATCTAAATATTGCAGTGTCCGAGCCAAACCATAGGCGCCAATAATGTTGGGTGATCCCGCTTCTTCCCTGGCAGGCGGATCAGCCCAGAATACCTCGTCCTTAAATACCAGCTTAACTGTGCCGCCCCCTTGATATTCGGGAGAACCGTTAAAAAAAACGTCCCGAGGGCCGATCAGAACCCCCACACCAAAGGGAGAAAATATCTTATGCCCGGAAAAAGCCAGAAAATCGATGTGTTCGGGATCGTCATGGCTTTTCATATCAAAATGATGATGGGGGATTAGCTGGGCCCCATCGACAAAAATTTTGCAGCCAAAATTATGGGCTATTTTAGCCATTAAATGTACATCATTAATATGACCGGTAACATTTGAAGCTCCGCATACTGCCAGGAGTTTAACATGGGGCTGATTTCTTATTAAAAGATCTTCCAGGCGGTTGAGATCCAGTTTGCCTTCATTGTCCACTGGTACAGTTTTGACTTGGGCTCTGGCCCTCCAGGGCAGTTCATTGGAATGATGCTCCATCGCAGTAATTATTATAATATCCTGGGGCTGCAGTTGCAGCCGGTAGGAAAGCTTATTTACAGCCTCAGTAGTATTTTTAACGAAAACGACTGAGTCCCTGGATAGATCGGCACCCACGAATCTTCCGACGATTTCATGGCAATCATCGTATATTCTGGAGCTTATCAGCGATTTATACCCGGTGCCTCTGTGAACGCCTGCATACCAGTCCATATAGTCATCCATTTCTTTTAAAACAGGAATCAGCGGTGGGGTGCTGGCGGCGTTATCCAAATAAATATAGTTGCTTTTCTTTTTTCCTTTGAGTAAAACTTTTTTATCAATACCTTTAATATCCTGGCGAAACCTTACAAATGTTGTTTTTTTGGCAAACATAGTACACTCTTTTCTTACATTTATGTTTATACTATGTACCCACAAGCATTAAGGTTACAATAAAGTTTGCTGCAATTATATAAAAAGTTGAATATTGGAATTTAATGCATCCTGTAAATAGGCTTGCACATCAATTACCTCAATTCCCTCCAGCAGTTCTTCAGATTTGAAGCCCATTATTTCCAACGATAGTTTACAGGCGCAGAATCGTACCCCTTTATTACGCGCTCCTTGTAGAAAGTCCTGGAGATGAGGGGTATCGTTTTCATCCATCATGGTTAAGAGCATATTTTTACCGATCCCGGCTAGATTCATTTTTGAAAGGGGCAATTTTTCAGCCTCAGAAGGTGTGATTGAAGAAAACATCTTTTCATAGATATTTTTATCTTCCATAGATATCTTATCCACATCTCTTAGGAGAAACAGCCCCCAAAAGGCGCAGAACACAGTAACAGTAAGGCCCATTTGTCTCGCGCCATTGACAAGAATTAAGGCTGCCAAGCACTTATCATAATCGCCGCTGAAAAGCAAAATATTAAGATGTTTATTATTATTATTATTCTCCACAAACAGGCTCCTTTGTTAATTATTTTTTAGGCTTTAACTAAAACATGCCAATAGGGTTTTAACTTAGTTTGGCCCTCCCAGCCGATAATTATTTATTATCGGGATGAGTTTGTTCAAAGTCGCAAAATATCAAAAGGAGAACGATCCGATTTACTGGGCAGGAAAATTGTTACTAATTAAGAATTTCCCATAAAGAAATATATTGGCTATAATAACCACAAAAACAATAGGAATAATAAAATAAATGAAGGGGATTTTTCGATGAGTGAGAGAAAGCTGAAATTTGATACATTACAGGTTCATGCAGGTCACCAGGCTGATCCCACCACAGGTTCCAGAGCGGTTCCTATTTATCAGACCACATCTTTTGTATTTAAAAATGTCCAACATGCCGCAGATCTGTTTGCGCTTCGAGAACCAGGCAACATTTATACCCGGATGATGAATCCCACCAATGATGTTTTTGAACAGCGGGTAGCAGCTCTGGAAGGAGGGATAGGGGCACTGGCAACAGCGTCAGGCTCGGCAGCCATTACCTACGCAATTCTAAATATTGCTTGTGCTGGAGATGAGATCGTATCTGCCAGCACTTTATACGGTGGAACCTATAACTTATTTGCGGCTACATTGCCCAGCTTCGGAATAAAGACCCACTTTGTTGATCCGGATGACCCTGATAATTTCAGAAAGGCCATCAATGCAAAAACCAAGGCGCTATATATAGAGACTATAGGCAACCCGGGAATTAATATAGTGGATATAGAAGAGGTAGCCAATATTGCTCATGCCCATGGCATTCCGCTCATTGTCGACAATACATTCGGGACCCCTTACCTGATCAGGCCTATTGAATTCGGAGCCGACATTGTAGTTCACTCGGCCACCAAGTTTATCGGCGGTCATGGAACTTCTATCGGGGGTATAATCGTTGATTCCGGGAAATTTGATTGGGCGGGCAGCGGGAGATTTCCAGGTTTGACTGAACCCGATTCCAGCTATCATGGCATGAGATATGCCACTGATGCAGGAGCAGCAGCATATATCCTAAAAGTCCGGGTAGGCCTGCTTAGGAATACTGGAGCAGCCCTGAGCCCATTTAATAGTTTTTTATTTATACAAGGTTTGGAAACCTTGTCGCTAAGAATGGAAAAACATGTTGCCAACACCAAGATAATTGCCAAACATCTTAAAGACCATCCTCAGGTAAGCTGGATAAACTATCCCAGTCTGGAAGGGGACAAATACTACAACCTGGCTCAGAAATACCTGCCCAAAGGAGCGGGATCAATATTTACCTTTGGGATTAAAGGCGGAATTGAGGCAGGCATAAAGTTCATAGACAGTTTGGAAATATTCTCGCTGCTGGCGAATGTAGCTGATGCTAAATCTCTAGTAATCCATCCGGCCAGTACCACTCATTCCCAGTTATCCGACCAAGAGCTGGCAGATGCAGGGGTTACCCCTGACCAGATCAGGCTTTCTATCGGTATAGAAGATGTTGAGGATTTGATATTTGACCTGGATCAGGCTTTAGATAAAGCCGCTCAGGTTTAATTAGCATGTCGCAGCATAAAAAGCTGGCTGCTCTGCAGAACATGCTTAAACTAACAGGCGGTATTGCCATCC
>JAQVWS010000063.1 GCA_028709585.1 Syntrophomonas sp.
ATATACTAGGCAAATGTGACTGCTCTTATGGTTCCGCTTGGTGTTCCCAATCCAACTATGGAATGGTGATTAAGACCAGGGTTAAAGACGCCCCCCGCCTGTTTTGCACTCCCCACCGGGGAACTGATAACTGGCGTAAGTTATATAACAAGAGAACCGGAGTAGAGCGATGCTTTGGCCGCCTTAAGGAACATATTGGCTTAGACAACCTTACTCTACGCGGTCTGGCTAAGGTTAAAACTCACGCTTACCTGTGTGCCATATCTCTGCTAGCCACAGTGATAGCGGTTAATTCAGTTAAGAAAGAACAAATAGCCGCCTAAGTCGGGTCCGGAACTAGCTAAATCACGTACAAGGGGGCAGTATGCTTTTTTCAGTCAAATGAATACGGGGATAACCCTTTTGAAGCATAATGCTTTAGTTGTTACTACTAATCCATGGTAGTTACTACCATTATCTTGGTTCAATTTCTGGTTTTTGGAGTTATGCAAGATTCTCAATTATCAGATTGATGAAGCAATAAAAAAAATGGTCTGTTTTCAGAAACACGACCTATTAAAGAGTTCATTTCCGCATGATATGGATTTAATTTTATGTCGAAATGTAGTAATATATTTTACCGAAGAAAGCAAACAAACTCTTTACAGCAAATTTGCCAGGTCATTGCGACCAGGTGGAGTTCTGTTTATCGGCAGCACTGAGCAGATTTTTCAAGCTCATGAATTAGGACTTAAATCTATTGCAACATTTTTCTACCGGAAAATATAGTATATCCATTTTTCAACTAATTAAGGCATATATTCTAATAAATATTTTGCCCTAAAATAATTTACAAGCAGGAAATCAGACATGGTTATAGAAGTATTAGGTTGGCTGTATTTTATTGCCGTTAAGGATATAATCCAAGATGGAGCGGTAAATTTGCCGTAGGCAATAGAAAATACATAAAATCCTTTGGGGGTGATGGCAGAACAAGAGGGTGGATTTATTGGTCAGGTATAATTAATTAGTCATGAAAAAGGAGGAATGAACTTGAAGGTTATAGTATGTGTTAAGCAGACATTTGACACAGAAGCTAAGATTGAATTGAAAGATGGTAAGATTTCAGAGCAAGGGATTAACCTTATCATCAATCCTTATGATGAAGTTGCAGTTGAAGGAGCAATCCAACTAAAAGAAAAGGGTGTTGCTTCCGAAGTCATAGTTGTTTCGGCTGGTTCCGATAAGGCTATTGACGCAATTCGCACAGCATTGGCGATGGGTGCCGACAGAGGAATTCTTATTAAACAGGACACTGGTGCTGATGAATATGCTCGTGCAGTAGCTCTGGCCACAGCTATTAAAGCTGAAAACCCCGGCTTGGTTTTAGCTGGTCATGTGGCTGCTGATGATGGTGCTTCTCAAGTACCTACCCGTGTTGCAGAGATTCTCGGTTTCCCGCATGTAAACGTTATTACTGGCATAGAAATCGCTGACGGAAAAGCTACTTGTACAACTGAGGCTGATGGTGGTTCGGCAGTTATTGAAGTTGCTGTTCCTGCAGTTATCTCCAGCCAAGTAAGCTGGAATGAACCCCGCTATCCTTCCATGAAGGGCATTATGCAGGCCAAAAAGAAACCGGTTGCTAATGTTGATGCTGCAGCGGTTGAAAACAAAACTAAAATAATTGAATTTAGTCTGCCAGCTGCCAAGACTGCTGGTATTAAGATTGAAGATGAAGTAGATGTTTGTGCAGCCAAATTAGCAGATTGGATGTTAAATACAGTAAAAATACAGGTGAAATAAGCGAATAAATACTTATTTTCGTAATAAAAGGAGGGTAATTCATGGCAGGAACATGGGTTTTTGTTGAACAAAAAGATGGTAATATCCGTAAAGTTACGTTTGAAATGCTTTCTGAACTTAAAAAGGGTGGCGATGAGGTTTCAGCGGTTCTTTTTGGCAAGGGCGTTGAAGGTTTAGCAACAGATTTAGCTAAATATGGTGCGGATAAGGTTTATGTAGCTGACGACGATGTATTTGCCGCCTATAACACTGGTGCCTATGTGGCTCAAATAACAGCTATGATTAAAGAATACAAACCCAATTGTGTATTGTTTGCACATTCTTTTAATGGCCGGGACATGGCTTCCAGATTAGCTCAGAAGCTGGATGCAGGACTAGCTACCGATGCAGTTGCTGCTGAGATAACTGCTGGCAAAGGTATTTTTACCAGAGCCATATACGCTGGAAAAGCTATTGCCAAGGTTGAAGTAGCCGGAGATCCAGTTTTGGCAACTATTCGCCCTGGAGTATGGGATGTTGGAGATACCGCTGGTGCTGGCGAAGTTGTAAAACCTGCTTTAGCCGTAACACCCGCAGATGTTTATCAAGTACAGAAGAGCTTTGCTGCTACCGTATCAGCCAGACCAGACCTTGCTGAAGCCGCTATAGTAGTTTCCGGCGGTCGCGGATGTAAGGGAGCGGAAGGAATAACACTGGTTGAACAGTTGGCAGATGTATTGGGTGCTGCTGTAGGCGGATCACGCGCCTCCGTTGATTCAGGCTGGTTAGGACATGAGTACCAGGTAGGACAAACCGGTAAGGTAGTTCTTCCTAACCTATATATTGCATGTGGTATTTCGGGTGCTATTCAGCATTTAGCTGGAATGTCATCCTCCAAAAATATTGCTGCGATTAATACTGACACAGAAGCTCCCATCTTTAACGTATCAGATTTTGGTGTAGTTTCAGATTTGTTCAAGACTATTCCTTTACTGATTGGCGAATTAAAGAAGTAATTGTTCGCAGTATACGGCTTTTACTGGATATGCGTTTTTACCCATATCCAGTAAATTCTTGTTTACCGTATTTAAGGAGGGGAATTTTTTAGATGATTTTCGGATTCGAACCAATTAGAGGTTTGTATGATGTTCCGATGCGTCAAGTCGGGGCAAATATTCCCTACGAATGGCTTATTTATCTTTTCATGTTTATTCCTATCGGTATCTTTCTTTTTGGCCTGTGGAAAAAGATTGAGGTTTGGATGCTGGCCAAAGGCAAAATAAGCAGAAATGATAAAATGTCTGATCGTATTAAGTCTTTTATAGTTAATACCTTTGGACAAGCCAGAGTAATTAAAAAACCATTGGCGGGCTGGATGCATTTTTTCCTATTCTGGGGCTTTTTTATTTTAGCTATGGCTGCCGGCGTTGACGCAGCACATTATTGGATTCATTGGCCACCAATTGAGGGTTTCACTTATATAGCATTTTCGTGGTTCGTGGATGTAACCGGGTTTCTGGCACTGATCGGCATAATAGTTCTCGCTTTTATAAGATATATGCAAAAGCCGGATCGCCTAAATGATAGCAAGTCTTCTGACGGATGGGTGCTTTTGTTAGTATTTGTTATCCTGTTCACAGGATTTGTTATTGAAGGTGCCAGAATTGCAGCTCAAATAGCTCAGACTCCTTACCTGGAGCAAGTGCCCTATGAAAAACTTGCTTCCCCCTTCGGTTGGATCTTTGCCTCATTATTTGCGGGCAGTTCGGTTGATACCATGCTGATGTGGCATCGTTTTCTATGGTGGTTCCACATGGCAATTGCCTTCCTGTTTATTGCTATGGTTCCATTTACAAAATTATGGCATATCTTTGCCGGTATGATTCAGTATTTCACCCGTGATCTGGGACCCTCCGCAAACCGTATGGTATATAACATTGAAGAAGCGGAAACCTTTGGGGTGGAGAATATCGAAGAATTTACCTGGAAGGATGTTATGGATTTAGATGCCTGTATTCGCTGTGGAAGATGCCAGGAGAATTGCCCGGCATACAATACTGGCAAGCATCTTAATCCCAAATTAACACTTATCCAATCTATGAAACTACATCTGGATGCCAAGGCACCTTATTTAATAGCTAATAAGGATAACGCTGAACATGAAGTAGAAATGGCAATGACGGATGCAGCATCACAAGATGTTAATCCAATGGAACAAAGTCTGATTTATGATGTTGTTACCAGTGAAGTCATATGGGATTGTACTAATTGCCGTGCTTGTATGGAGCATTGTCCGATGTATATCGAACATATTCCTAAGATCGTTGAATTACGCAGAAATCTGGTAATGTGGCAGGGTGATATGCCCGGCGAAGCACAAGCTGCCTTTACAAATATGGAACGGAACTATAATCCCTGGGGAGTTGGCTGGGCTGGACGCGCTGGATGGCTGGATGAAAGAGGCATCAGAGATATTGTTAACCTAATTCCTGAGGACGGCAAGGAATTTGAATATCTCCTGTATGCAGGATGTGCGGTTTCTTTTGATGATCGTTATAAGAGAGTCGGCGAGGCTCTGGTTAGAATACTAAACCAAGCTGGTGTCAGTTTCGGATACCTGGGCAAAGAAGAGTATTGCTGCGGTGACTCAGCCAGAAGACTTGGTAACGAGTATCTCTATCAGACCTTAGCCAATCAAAACCTGGAATCATTTAATAATTATGGGGTTAAAAAAATTATAGTGGTATGTCCCCACGGATATAACACGCTAAAGAACGAATATCCACAAATGGGCGGGAATTATGAAGTATATCACTATACAGAGATTATTGCTAAACTGGTTGCCGAAGGCAAAATAAAAGCTTCTAATTCTTTGGGAGCCAAGGTCAGCTATCATGATTCTTGCTTCCTGGGCAGACATAATGGTATTTATGATCAACCTCGTGCGGTTATTAAGGCTGCAGGCGGAAATATTGCTGAAATTGAGAAGTCCAAGAACTTTGGATTCTGTTGTGGTGCGGGCGGAGGCCGGATGTGGCTTGAGGAAGACGCAGTTGAAGGCTATAAGCGCATCAATGACACCAGAACAGACCAATTACTGGCAACTAATCCCGAGATGATTGTAACTAACTGTCCCTTCTGCTTGACCATGATATCTGATGGTGTCAAGGGATCCGATCCGGACAGCACCATCAAGGTAATGGATGTTGCCGAAGTAATGTGGAAGTCAATGAACTAAGACTATATTTTAAAGAGGTTCCTCTGAGGAGGAACCTCTTTTTTTGCTGCGCCCGGGCACGGGGACGGTTCTTATGCCTGCAGGGTCATTTAAGTAATACCGGAATCTATCACGTAATAATGCGCGGCAATGAAAGGAAAGATATCTTTGCAGACAGAAGTGACAAGCAACGATTCTTGGAGGGTATTAAATCGAAAATGGGAATCAGTTTCATGTTGTACGCTTATAGTCTAATGGATACCATGTAGATTTATTATTAATCTTATAATGAAAATTTGGCGGAAATAATGAAGAGTGTAACGGTTCGTTATGCTTTATTCTATAATTGGAATAAACAAAAGCACAATTGAACGGCAGCAACAAATGCAGGCAAAAGAACCGTCCCCGTGAATACGCAAAAAAATTATGTTGAAAAATTATATTTCCATGTTAAAATACTAAAAGATATTTTAAATCTGTTAAAGCCCAAAAACCCGAGTTTATAAATATGAAAGGGGAGTCATTTCTTGAAAATTGCTGTTTATCCAGGCAGCTTTGATCCAATTACCAATGGACATGTTGATATTTTGGAGCGAACTAGCCCTTTGTTTGATAAAATTATTATTGCGGTAATACAGAATGTGTACAAGCAGGGTCTGTTTACTCCAGAAGAGAGAGCAAAATTAATTAAAGAAACAACGGGACATTTGAAAAATGTTGAAGTCGATTGTTTCAGCGGTTTATTGGTCAATTATTTGCAAGAGAAGCAAGCCAGTATAATTATTAGAGGCATGAGGTCAATGACCGATTTTGAATATGAATCCCACATGTCGATGATTAATAAGCAATTACTTCCTGAGGTAAATACAATTTTTATCATGGCGGATATCAAGCATATTATTGTTAGTTCCAGCGGAGTCAAGGAAGCTGCCATGCTGGGCGGCGATGTGAGCAGTATGGTTCCCGAAGCGGTTGTTATTGGATTAAAACGAAAACTGGAGCAATTAACATCTGGTAAGCAAAACTAAAATTATATCAATAAAACACTCCCCAATAGGAAAAAATGGTAAGAGCCTTTCCTGAAAGGGGAGTTATTTATATGGTAAATAATAATTTGGCAATCTTATCTTATAACGCTTGGAAAAATGAATAGTATTATCCATATTATCTTTATAGTATCTATATTTCGGGTATAATTAATACAATATCTATAAGAAAGGAAAATTGTATGCAACGAGATTATTTATTAAAAGTTGTAGATAATGCAAAGAACTTTAGAGTGTTTTTAGCTCGGACTACATCTTTGGTAGAAGAAGCTCATCAACGTCATGGAACTTCCGCCACGTCCTCAGCAGCTTTGGGCAGGGTTTTAACTGCAGCTGTAATGATGGGCAGCGATTTAAAAGGAGTCAATGACGTATTAACCCTCAGGATTAACGGAAATGGCCCTGCGGGGACGGTTTTAGCAACGGCTGATTCCCAGGGTGGTGTGCGTGGACTAATTGCGAACCCGCAGGCAGATTTGCCCTCGCGCGGTAATGATAAGCTGGCGGTAGGAGATCTGGTGGGCACCGATGGTGAACTTGAAGTAATCAAAGATCTGGGGATGAAACAACCTTTTACCGGACGGGTTGCATTAGTAAGCGGCGAGATAGCGGAAGATTTGGCGCAATATTTTCTCATGTCGGAACAGATACCATCGCTGGTTTCGCTTGGAGTTCTGGTTAATACGGATTTAAGTGTTCAAGCGGCGGGAGGCTTGTTTGTTCAAGCTTTGCCAGGAGCGGGCCATGATGCCTTGGAGAAGATCGAGAATAATATTATGGCATTGGGGCCAATATCTTCAGTTATAAATGCCAATGAAAAACTCGAAGATATTGTTGAGCTTATTATGAGCGGAATTGAATACACCGTGGTAGGCGAGGAGGAAATATCTTTTCGCTGCAATTGCAGTCGCGAAAAATTATTGGATGTTTTGTGCGGTCTTGACATCAATGAAATAAGTAACGAAGAAAGTGACGATATCGAGGTACATTGCAACTTCTGTCAGGAATTTTATTGTTTCACTCCTCAGGAAATAGAATCAATAAAAAGCAATAAGCCTTAGATGTAAATCCAAGGCTTTCTTAATATATTATAATTATAGAGCTCTTTGCACTTTACCTGAACGCAGGCAGCGTGTACATACGTATAATTTTGTGGGTGTTTTTTCTACGATTACTCTGACGCGTTGGATATTTGGCTTCCATTGCCGGTTGGTTCGTATATGGGAATGGCTGTACTTCTTACCATAAGATACACCTTTTCCGCAAATCTCACAATTGGCCACTTTTTTGCCCCCTCTCTATAACAGTCGCACTTAGACATTTTAACAAAAACAAATGGAAAGGGCAAGAAAAAGGAATAAAATATGTGCTGTAGAATTATGATTATGTTATACAAGGAGGGAATCAAATGTATAAAATCAAGAGTAATTACCTGGGCGATATTACTGTAACGCGGGAATTAGTGGAAACTCTGGCTGGTCTGGCAGCCATCGAGTGTTATGGACTGGTAGGAATGGTACCCCATAATATTCAGAGCGGGATAAGTAATATTTTAGGTATAGAATCAATACGCAAAGGGGTCAAGGTATACAACTCTGAAGATGGTTTGATTATTGATGTATATGTTATTGTCGGTTATGGTATTAAAATTCAGGAAGTAGCTTCTAATGTTATACAAAAGGTTACTTATGTTTTAGAGAATAATGCCGGACTGCCTGTTACAAGTGTTAATGTAAATGTCAAGGGAGTCAGAGTGCTGAAAGACATGTAGTTGGGAGGATTAGCGGCTTGAGTTTGCTTAATATAAATGGAAATGATTTTATCAGGAGCGTTAAAGCAGGGTGCATAAGATTAGAACAGAACCGTGAACAAGTTGATTTACTTAATGTATTTCCGGTTCCTGACGGAGATACCGGAACAAATATGTCTTTAACCCTGCAAGCGGCGGTGCAGGAAGGCGAAAAACACTGCCAGGAACCGCTGGGCAAGGTTGCCAGGGCGATTTCCATGGGGTCTCTGATGGGGGCCCGAGGTAATTCCGGAGTAATAATGTCACAGATCTTTCGTGGGATAGCTAAATCATTTGAAGAAAAAAAAGATGCCAACGCAATGGAATTGGCGCAAGCTCTGCGAGCCGGTTCTGAAACTGCTTACCTGGCAGTTATGAAACCGGTGGAAGGTACAATACTGACAGTTATCCGTGAGATAGCCGGAGCTTGTGAAAAACAGGCCAGTCAAGACCCTGATATCCTGAAAGCACTAATGACTGGGATTAAGGTTGGAAATATTATATTGAAAAAAACCCCGACTATGCTTCCTATTCTCAAGGAGGCAGGTGTGGTTGATGCTGGAGGCCAGGGTTTGCTATTTTTTCTGGAAGGGCTGGTTGATGGACTGGCTTCGGGAAACGATATACCCCTTGATGTTTATAAAGAGAAAACAAATGCGATTCGTTCAATGGAACAGCCACCTATCGAATTGATTTACAACTATTGTACCGAGGTTCTTATCAAAGGGAAGAATCTGAACGCGGGCAGTATTAAAGATCATCTTAAACCATTAGGTGATTCAATGCTGGTAGTGGGTGAAGAAGATTTGCTAAAGGTTCATATACACTCCAACCATCCTGGCAAGGTTCTGGAAACTTGTTTGCAATTCGGCAGTTTAAACGATATCAAAATAAACAATATGCTGGAAGAATCGCATGAACACCGCAATAATTGGGAAGAAAAAAGGGCTCTCCAATCGAACCGTATTGGCTTGGTGGCAGTTGGGGTTGGTGAAGGAGTTCTAAATATATTAAAGAATCTGGGTGTCGATGAGGTGGTAGAAGGGGGACAGACCATGAACCCCAGCACCGAGGATTTGTTAAAGGCATGCGATCTGGTTGATGCGGATCGAATTATAATACTGCCTAACAATGGCAATGTTATTATGGCAGCTGAGCAGGTTAAACACTTGAGCAATAAAAAGGTGGAAGTTGTCCCCACACGATCAGTTATGCAGGCGATAAGCTCCCTGATTGCTTTTGATTCAGCAGGAGAGCTGGACGATATTGTAGCTGCTATGAATAAAGAAATGCAGAATGTTCATTATGCTGAGGTCACTTTTGCAGTAAGGGATTCGGCGGTTAATGGCTTGGAAATAAAAGAAGGCGACATCATTGGTATTATTGACGGTAAAATCAGTTTAACAGGAACCTCTGTTGACGCGGTAGTGTTAGTGTTGCTGGAGAATAAAGGAGCTGAAAAAAGTGAACTTATAACCCTGTTTTACGGGGCTGAAATAAATCAGGAACAAGCCGATCAACTTAAGAAAAAAATAACATTACAATACCCCGATATAGAAATCGAGATGCACTATGGAGGTCAGCCCCATTACAGCTACCTACTGTCATGGGAATAAGAGCCGTGAGGGGAAGTCATGGATAAACTTTTTACAGAAGTCCAGTTTTTAAAGGGCGTGGGGCCTAAACGCAGCCAACAGTTAAGAAAACTTGAGATAGAAACGGTGTTTGACCTGCTCTGGAATGTACCCCGTGCTTATTTTAACCGTAATAAGGTTGATAAAATTGCAACACTTTCCAACGGCGCAGTAACAAATATTCGCGCTAGAGTAGTAAATGCCGCAAATAATCGAACTAGAAGAGGATTTCAGATATTTAAAGCCATGCTTGCCGACGATTCAGGTATGATTCCGGCAGTTTGGTTTAATCAGCCTTATTTGGCACAGCAGTTAAAAGTTGGACAAGAAGTATTTGTAAGCGGCAAGGTGAAAAATACTTTGGGTGCTAATGAGGTTAATGTAACTGATTACGAGGTAATAGACGATGAATCAGTTTTATCAATAGTCCCGATTTATTCACTTACTGATGGGTTAAACCAAAAAGCTATGCGCAAAATTGTGGAATATGCTCTGAATAATTACCTTCCATACTATTTTGAAATGCTGGAGGCCGATATAAAAAATCGCTATGACCTTTGTGATATTCAGTTCGCCTTCCAGAACATACATTTTCCGGCCAACGGGGAAGCCTATCTGCAATCCCGTCGCAGGTTAGCGTTTGAGGAATTGTTCCTGTTTAAACTCAGTCTGGCGCTGGAAAAAGAAAACTCAGACAGTTGCTCTAGCTTCATTGTTCACCGGCCCCAAACCGATTTAGTAGCACGGGTTATAGAAGGGCTTCCATTTGCTCTAACCCCTGCCCAACAAAAGGTTGTAGACGAAATATTGGCTGATATGGGAGCACCTTTGGCAATGAATCGCTTGCTGCAGGGAGATGTGGGTTCAGGTAAGACTGTGGTTGCAGCTTTGGCTATGGCTCAGGCAGTTGCCAGTGGATATCAGGCAGCTCTTATGGCGCCCACAGAGATATTGGCTGAACAGCACTTTGCTTCCATAAATAGATTTTTTGCCCCGACATCTATAGTAACAGCCCTTTTAACTGGCTCAACAGCGCCGGCTGAAAGAAAAATGGTATTAGAAGCTGCCGCCAACGGAGAAATTGATATATTAATTGGAACCCACGCTTTAATCCAGGATGAAGTTTTTTTAAAAAAGCTTGGGCTGGCAGTAATTGATGAACAGCACCGTTTTGGGGTTAAACAGCGAGGAAATCTTAGCGGGAAAGGCCAAAAGCCTGATATTCTAGTGATGACAGCTACACCTATACCCCGTACACTGGCGCTTACTCTATATGGAAACTTAAATGTTTCTGTCATTGCTGAACTTCCGCCTGGGCGTAGGCTGGTAAAAACCAGATTTATACCCAGGTCATCCCGTAACCAGGCATATCGTTTTATCCATGCTGAAATAAAAAAGGGCCGTCAGGCTTATGTAGTATGTCCTCTGGTGGAGGAATCTGAGAAACAGGATTTAATGGCAGCAATTACGCTTTTTGAGGAATTGCAAAACGAATTATACCCGGACCTGAGAGTAGGCTTGCTCCATGGTCGAATGAAAGCCGATGAGAAAAAACTCATAATGGCATCCTTTAAGAATGGACATATAGATGTACTGGTAGCTACTACCATAGTAGAAGTAGGGGTTGATGTAAGAAGTGCTTCGGTAATTATTATTGAACATGCCGAGCGTTTTGGCCTTTCACAATTGCATCAGTTGCGTGGTCGGGTTGGACGCGGCGATGTACAGTCTTACTGCTTTTTGGTGGGGGATCCCAAAACAGATGATGCTGCCAGACGTTTACAGGCTATGGAAAAGACCTGTGACGGATTTGAGCTTGCCAATGAAGATCTATCTATCAGAGGACCAGGAGACTTCTGGGGAGTAAAGCAGCATGGTCTAAATGATATGAAAGTAGCTAACTTGCTCCGTGACCAGAAGATAATAGGATGGGCTTCAGAGGCGGTGTTAGAGTATAGATTGGAAACAAAGCAAGCCAAACAGACTAACGATTACATTTATCGCAAATTTAAAAAATCGCCGGGAATAGCCCGGAACTAAAAATAAAAAAATTAAAAATGCAAACCATAATACTGTCAGTAAAAAAACTGCAGTATTTTTTTTGTTTTGTAAGAAAATAACAGCATTTTGGTCAATATGAAAAGGAGATGATAGTTTGCAGGAACAATCTGCAGCCAAGACCGAGCACAATTCAGAAAAGGAAACAAGGGATAGTCAGGCACTTAAGCTTAAAAAACTTAAGTTTGAGGTTGGGCAGGAAATGGGTATTCATCCACAAGAAAATAATAATAATAGTTGAAGATATTTCATGGCATATTAGTTAAGCCAGGGGAAAGAATAAGAGTACAGAAGCAAAGGAGGTGAATAAATAATGGCAAGAAGTAATAAGATATTGGTTCCTCAAGCCAGAGCAGCTATGGATAACTTTAAGATGGAAGCTGCAACTGAAGTAGGAGTAAATTTAAAACAGGGTTACAACGGAGATCTGACCTCTGCCCAGGCAGGCAGTATCGGCGGACAGATGGTTAAGAAGATGATCCAGTCTTATCAGCAGGGTCAAGCAGGTATGAAATAATAAACTAAATAAGAAACTAAACTAAACAGGCGGATTTATTAATATCCGCTTGTTTACATTTGCTTTATTATATCAATTAGAAAACTATTAGTTGGCATAGAGCTCTAATTGCTCAATTGATATGCCAGGAAAAAGCGAAGTTCCTACTCCCATGGCAATGATCCGGGAAGAATTTTCAATAATATCGTCAATCTCTTTAGGGGTAACTGCCAGGCTGCCGCCAAAGTAGGAAAGGGTTTCTTTTATAGAATTTAAGGCCATAACATCATTGAAAGGTATTCCGCTGCTAAAGCAATACTTTTGAATAGCTTGATTGGCAATAATTGTTGCATTAACGATAGTTGGGCAGCCAATAGCGATGACCGGTACCCCTAATTCCTCCTGAGTTAAAGCATGACGTGCATTGCCGATTCCACCACCGGGCTGAATTCCCGTATTGCCCATTTGAATGGTGGTACCAATACGATCTACATTTTGAGCTGCCAGAGAATCCACTACAATAAGAACAGCAGGTTTTACCTTTACCACCAG
>JAQVWS010000186.1 GCA_028709585.1 Syntrophomonas sp.
GACATTGATTCGCTGCAAATTATCAACAAAAAAAGGAGGAATAGACATTGATCAAAATAATAATACCGGTTGACGGCTCTCCTGGTTCTGATAAAGCGGTAGAGTTTGCCCTGTTTTTGTCAGAAGGCAAGGAGAAGGAAATAATACTATTAAATATTCAGCCCGGTTACAATACCCCAAATATTAAGATATTATTCAGTCAGGAACAAATCAGATCCTTACAAGAGGAAGAGAGCCAGGCGGTGTTTGCTCACACCTTGGAATTAACCCCAATTGCATCTGCCCCATTTCGTACCCGGCTGAGGATTGGAGATCCAGGCAGAGAGATCTGTACGGAAGCTAAAGAGAGTAAGGCTGATTATATTGTAATGGGATATAGGGGACTGGGAAGCGTTAAACGTGCCATAATGGGAAGTGTAGCCACCCATGTACTGCATGAGACTCCCTGCCCGGTGGTTATCGTACCATAGGTGCCATAACCGCCGCGAGCGGGAATCAGCTGGGAGGGTTTCGCAGCAGGAATAAATATTTACTTATAGATGCCGAAAGTCTTATTGACATCTTGTATAAAAATAATGCCGTTGCCAGGAGCATCTATTTTCAATTCGGATCTGATTGAAGAAACAATGGCTATGGTACTTTCTGCTTCTGATAGAATCAAGACGATCTCTTTTTCCGGTTCAATCTCCATGGCGAACAATTTGCTGGTTTCATGAATTCCAGAACCTCTGCCGTTAATTATCGTGCCTCCCTTGGATCCTACCTTGACTGCGGCTTCGATTACATCCTCAGCCTTGCCTTTATCTACAATTACGGTTATAAAATGATACATTGTTTCCTCTGCACCTCTTTCCTCATTGATATCAAATTCGTGCTTAAGTCTTGCTGTACCGACAGCAGCAATAACAGAAGTGGTAAAAACAATACCGTGATTGGGCTTATAAAGCTCATACTTTTTATTCAACTTTTCCAGAGCCTGATATGCGGTCTCTTTTTCCGCAATCATCAGAACAATCTCTTTTCTTTCATCAGATAGACCCAAAAACCCCAAAAATTTACTGTTTACCGTACCTCTTCCTAATAATATCGTGCCACCGGTAACACCGCACTGTTTAGCGGTATGGATCAACTTACTGCCTGATCCATAATTGACAATAATATAAATTAATTCGATATCGATGGGATTAGGCTTGCTCAGCATCGTTTACGATACCTCCTTTTTTGGACTTCATTTTAAATATAAAGCCTAATACTTGCAGGGCAATTAATGGGGTCATAGCCACCATTGCAATCACTCCAAAACCGTCAATTAAAACATTTGCGCCTTCTATGGCTTCAGCAGCTCCCTGGGCATATGCCAATATAAAGGTGGCAGTCATAGGTCCGGAAGCAACTCCTCCCGAGTCAAATGCAATACCCACAAATAGTTTCGGAACAAAAAATGTAAAGGCTAAGGATATTAGATATCCGGGCAACAGATAGTGCCATAACTGTAGACTCGGAATGGTAATCCTTATTATTGATAAAGCAACCGCTAAACCAACCCCAATAGAAAGGGTAGTAAGAACCACATTGCGTTTTACATATCCGCTGGTAACATTCTCAATCTGATGGGTTAATACATGTACGGCCGGTTCAGCTAATATTGTAACAATACCTAAAATAAAACCAATCACAATTACGTAGAGATTATTATTATACGAAGCAAGTTTATAGCCAATCACACTTCCCACTTCCATAAACCCCGCATTTACACCTAGTAAAAAGATAATCAATCCTAATAAAGTAAACAACATACCAAATAGAATCTTACGAACCGTTCTAATAGATAATTTAAAGCTGGTTTTCTGAAATAGCAAGAACACTGCCAGGATAGGAAGCAGGGCTAGAGCTACTTCTCCGGTTATAATCGGGAGCTTTTGAATAAAGGGCTCCAATAAGGATACAGAGGTTACTTCCTGATAATCAAGACTGCCGGTAACTTCTTTGGTATTTGAGATAATACCCATAGCCATAACTGATATTATTGCACCTGCAGATGCTATTGCAACCAACCCGAAACTGTCTTCCTCGGATGAGCGGCTGTCCTTTTTGAGCATTGAAACACCCATTGCCAGAGCTAACATAAATGGAACAGTTAAGGCTCCGGTAGTTGCCCCCGAAGCATCGAAAGATATGGCCAGGAATTCAGGCGATATAAATAATGCAAGTACGAGTATAACACCATATAGAATCATTAGCATTTTATAGAGAGGAAAGTTTAAAACGATTCTTAGCAGTCCCAGGGAAAGCATGACTGCAATACCTGCGGATACAATAATAACAATGCTGGACTTGGAGATTACACCTGATGTAACCGCGTCTACCTGTCCAGCTAAGATATGCAGATCAGGTTCGGCAATGGAGATAATAAAACCAAGTATTAATCCGGCCAGAGCCACTATCCAAATCCTATTAGTTTTGGCAATAGTTGCTCCCATGGTATTGCCGATTGGTGTGATCCCAATATCTACTCCGATTAAGAAAACGGTTAATCCTAAAACAATCAGCACTGCACCTAATAGAAATCTTATGATCAGTGGTGTTTCAACCGGGGTGAGGGTAAAATTCAGTATCAATACTATCGCTGTAATAGGAAGAACCGAGTATAGAACTTCTTTAATTTTATCTGTAATTACGCTCAAATATGAATCATCCTTTCAGCGAGAAATAGTTTCTGCCCTGAAACAACGGTGAACTATTTTACTCGCTTTTTCGCATCATCCCTTGCCTATTATTATTTCTGCTCATCAAGGTCTGTATTCATTTCGCAGATGCCATATTCAACTGCTTAATAATATTCTATCATAAGTATGAGTTGGTTTATAAATACTAGTATTCCATAAACTAATCCTTCATTCAACGCATTTAGGTGTTTTGGTTTTCAGGAGTATTGTTCCGGTGGGTTTTCATTCTCGAGTGAACTGGCGAAAACTTATTGTAGAACCAACTTAAAA
>JAQVWS010000064.1 GCA_028709585.1 Syntrophomonas sp.
ACCGTTGCTGTACCTAACCGCATCCCCAAAAATTTAGAAGTCGAGGTTACCCGTATTATTCATGAAATCGGTGTTCCGGCTCATGTAAAGGGTTATCAATATCTGCGTGCCGCTATCATGCTGGTAACGGAGGAGATAAATTATCTTGGAGCAGTTACTAAGGAGTTATATCCCACTATAGCGAAAAAGTACGATACTACTCCCAGCAGGGTAGAAAGAGCCATACGTCATGCTATTGAACTAGCCTGGGATAGAGGAGATATGGATCGCATAAATAAATTCTTTGGTTATACAATTAATGGAGAAAAAGGAAAACCTACTAACTCCGAGTTTATTGCCATTATAGCTGATAAATTGAGATTGGAAAGCAAAGTAAGTTAGTCAAGTGAGCTCAAAGGCTCATTTCCAATATACATAAATATAGCGGACACCGCCTGTTATGGAGTTTTAAACTATAGACAGACGGTGTTTTTCTTAACCTCAAAATAATTACCCGAGAAACCATCTCCTTGTCAAAACTTGTTGGGTCTTCTGGGCTAGAAGATTAAAAAAAATAGCCCCGGGAATAATAACTATTAATAATCAAGTTTTAGGAGGAAATAGATGGATATAATGGTAATCGTGCCGGTGGTTATTTTGGGTTATTGGATTTATTGGATATTGACCATGATAATTAAATTACAGCAACCCAAACTCAAAAAGCCTTATAAAGATAATAATATGCTTAATGAGGCTGGTTCTGAAACTTATCCGGATGAACCTCAGCATAATGAAATTAACTTTTCCAGCTCGGAAGCAATTCAATGGAAGACTCAACGGGAGATTATCAGAAGGAAAGCTAGAGGTTAGAACTTTTATAGTCATATTACTGCTTGTCTACTCATAGAATAGCTTAAAAATTAAACCCGGCAATATTTTTGGCGGGAAAATCCGGGAGTGAAGAGAATGAGAAAGATAGCTGTGGTTTTTATTATAAGTATAATTATGCTAATGGGATTTAATGCTTATGCAGCAGCTGAGGTAAGAGTAATTACCGAAGGCAGGGATGATGACTATCCTCATTATTTAGATCTGAAGGTATCTCCGGTCATAGAAAATGATACCTATTTGTTGCCTTTGCGGGCAATTGCTGAAGATCTTGGATTCCAAGTGGATTGGAATCCTGCCGCCGCTAATGATATTACCGTGACAGGGGACAATAAAACCATACGGATTATTATTGGCAGCGAGCAAATTAATACTGATTCACTGCCCATAATTATCTCCCCGGCACCCCGTGTTATTGAAGGCAGCACGATGGTCCCGGTATGTTTTTTTACTGAGTTGCTGGACTATTTCATTGAGTACAGTAATGCCTGGGATAATATTAGCCAAATATTCATTACCCCCTATACATTAGTAAGTGATTCCCAAATTGCCTTAATAGACGATGCCGATTTCAGCCGGATCAAAGATAATACACCAGACATGAAAGGATATGTTAAAATGCAGCTAAAACGAAATAAAACAGTCTTTGGAGGGATTCAGCTGAGCGGTTCTATAAAGGATGTATTGCAGGTATTCGGAGTACCTCGGAGCCCTTACCAGAATTTGAACTATCCTGGTGATTGGTCAGGTAAATTGGTCTATTGGGGAACTTTTGTGCCCCAGAGCGGATTGGGGACATTTCTGGAATTTACCTTTGATCAGGGATTGCTAACCAATTTTATGGTTTGTTATTAAAATCAAAAGTAAATAATTGCCGGTCGAATATTACCTCTTGTTTTTGCATAGAAAAGCAGGAGGTAAATTTATGTCAAGCAGGCCAGCCAGGGATGCGGGTGCTGATAATATGATATGATAATAGAAAATCAAAATGGATATAATTCATATATATTGCGCTGGTCAGGTTAGATACAATATTAACTGGCGGTGAATAGACAGGTAAAAGATAAAAGCCCTGAACAAAAGGAGGAGGGATTTAATTGATAAATAGACAAAGATTGGTAGATAGCTTTATAAAAATGACAGAAGTAGATTCGATTTCCGGTAAAGAAGGAAAATTCAGAGATTATCTCAAGGCTTGGTTTGCTACCCGGGGATTGTTAGGCGAAGAAGATGATGCAGGAGAAATTCTGCAAGGCGAATCAGGCAATTTATTGTTTAGAATTCCCGGTACAGTTGCAGCTTCACCAATTCTGTTGGCGGCCCACATGGATACAGTAGTGCCGGGAATGGGCATAAAAGCTTTGTTAGGGCCGGATGATGTTATTAGAAGCGATGGCAATACCATATTGGGTTCAGATGATAAGGCTGGTATTGCGGCAATTTTGGAAGCCTATGAAACTATCATGGAAAAAAATTTGGAGCATCCGCCGCTGGAATTACTATTTACAGTCAGTGAGGAGCAGGGACTTTTAGGGGCCAAGAATTTTGATTATTCATGTATTAAAGCCCGCATGGGATATGTGTTGGACAGCGGAGGGGCACCGGGCACCATTGTGATAAAATCTCCCTGTCAGAACGAGATAGAATATCGGGTATTTGGCCGCGCTGCCCATGCAGGTATAAATCCTGAAGATGGAATTAATTCCATTGCATTAATGGCCAAGGCCTTAGCGGTTATGCCCTGCGGCCGAGTTGATGCTGAGACTACATGTAACTTTGGGATTATTGAAGGGGGTATAGCTCGTAACATTGTAGCACCGAACTGCAGGTTAAAAGGCGAGGCACGCAGCTTGAGCCGCCAGAAGCTGGATCAGCTTACCGCCCAACTATGTGCTGTTTTCGAAAGGGAAATTGTAGAGAATGGCGGAAAGTGCGAGATTGATGTAAAATTTCTCTACCCGGAAATCAGTCTGGAGCCTGATGCTGAAGTAATCACACTGGTGCTCAGAGCCGCCGCCAAGATAAGTTTGCCAACCGAGCTTATCAGTACCGGCGGAGGAAGTGATGCCAGCATAATAAACGGGAATAATATACCTTGCGCCAATCTGGGCATAGGGATGAACGCAGTTCATACCACCCAGGAGCATATACGAGTTGAAGACCTGGTGAATAATGCCCGCCTGGTTTTAAGTATTATCACCGAAGCAGCCCGGTCTTAATCCTTAATTTAAGTGTAATCTTATTAATTCTTGCAGGGTTGTTTCAGCTGGATATTTTGCGAAAATACCAAGTATGTCTTTGATTTGGCCAAAAAAGTATATGCCTTTGGCATGGATTAATATTTCCATATTATCACCTCAGACCAAGCTTATGCAGCTATTGGGAAATATATGCAGGGGGACACAATAAAAATGGATTTTAATGAAAAAACGTTACAAACCCAAGAAATATTTTCAGGCAGGATTATCAAGGTACGGGTCGACACGGTCAGCCTGCCAAACGGGCGCCAGAGCACCCGGGAAGTGGTTGAGCACGCAGGAGCAGTAGCGGTTGTTGCTGTGGATGATGACCACAACATTATTATGGTGCGGCAATATCGTAAACCCGTGGAAAGGGTATTACTGGAGATACCAGCCGGAACCATGGAGAAGGATGAAGAACCGCTGTTATGCGCCCAGCGTGAACTAAGGGAGGAGACCGGTTTTACAGCTCATTTTTGGGAAAAAATCTTATCCTACTATAGTGCGCCGGGGTTTACGGACGAGTATCTGCACCTATACTTGGCTAGAGGATTAAGCAAAGGTGCCACAGACCCGGATCAGGACGAATTCGTTGAAACCGTATGTTTGCCTCTGCAGGAAGCAGGCAATATGATCTATGGCGGAGAGATAATAGACGGTAAAAGTATTATTGGCATTCAATATGCTATTAATAGGAATGACCATTTATAATGGCTGCGAATAGTGTAAACCGACTTAAACCAGCCCATGAAACTGCTGCCCTTACCGATTACTTCGCTGACTTACATATCCACATTGGCAGCGCCCAGGGAAAGGCAGTGAAGATTACAGCTTCACGTCAGCTGCAGCTAAGAACCGTAATTTGTAATGATGCACCCCGTAAAGGTTTAGATATAGTAGGCGTGGTTGATTCAGGCAGTGTGCTGGTGTCAGCCGAAATTGAGGAAATGTTGGCCGAGGGAGATTTAGTCGAACTTGAGGAAGGCGGATTTATAGCTCGTAACGGAGTACTGCTGATTACCGCTTGTGAGGTGGAAAGCAGAGAGGGAGTACATCTGATAGTCTACCTTCCATATTTAAAGAGTATAAAAGAATGGCAGGTTAATATTAGAAGCAAAGTCCATAATATGAAGCTGTCCACTCAGAAAATTAATGCGAGCATACAGGATATAATAGATCTAAGCCAACATTTACAGGGCATTTTTTGCCTGGCTCATGCCTTCACTCCTCATAAAGGAGTCTATGGCATGTGGACCGATAAACTTGCTGATAAACTGGGTGAGTATAAAGCAAAAATAAAGGTATTGGAACTGGGCCTAAGCTCAGATACTGATATGGCTGATATGTTGTCCGAAACCAGGGATATTACCTTTTTATCCAATTCCGATGCTCATTCGTCACCTAATGTGGGTCGAGAATATAATTTAGTGCGCATGGCTGCCAAGAATTTTCATGAACTTAAACTCTGTTTGACAGGTCAGGATGGCCGTGGCGTTATGGGCAACTATGGAATGCATCCAAGAATGGGGAAATATCATCGTACTTTTTGTCCAGCCTGTGATAAAATTATTGCCGATACACCGCCGGTAAAGATCTGCCCCTGGTGCGGCAACTTTAGAACGGTTATGGGTGTCTTGGACAGAATTGTTGAAATTAGAGACTATGAATTTCCTCGCCATCCCGGCTCCAGACCCCCTTATTATTACCGGATACCCTTAAAGGACCTGCCGGGGATAGGGCCTATGACATATAATAGATTAATGGCGGCTTTCCCGAATGAGTTAGAATTAACCGAGAGAATATCGGTTAATGATATAAGCCAGGCAGCGGGCCTGAAAATTGCTGCGCTTATCAATGATCTGCGTCTGGGCAGATTAAGTATAAGTCCAGGGGGCGGCGGAAAATATGGAAAGGTTAATAAAATGGATAAATAATTGGCGGGAGGGAGCATTTTGAAACCAATTTATGTAATAGGGCATAAACATCCTGATATTGATAGTATTGCTGCTTCGATTGCTTACAAGGTTTTTAAACAAAGCACTGAAAAAGAGCTGTACCTGGTTGCTGCAGCCGGCGAATTAAATTCCGAATTAAAGTGGCTGCTTGATTATTTGGGCCTGGAGCATCCCCGGGTATTGAATGATGTGGGAACCAAGGTTGGTGATTTATTGGATGATGAATTGCCACTATACATAAGCGCTGATACCACTATGGCGGAACTGGGAAATATTATGCGGAAAAACGGTCTTAAAACCGTACCCGTTTTAGATGAAAAACAAAGATTTCTAGGCCTTATTACCATCGGCGACGTAGCCATGATATATATGGATGCCCTGGGCAGCGGCAGGGATATTGAGCGAAGTCCGGAGATTTTAAAAAATTTATTGGAACAGAAGGCCGGCGATATAATGAAAACCCGCGATTTGATCCTGTTTGAGCCGGATGAAAAGGTGGAAGAAGCTCGAAAAAACATGCTGGCCAGCCGTTTTAGGAACTATCCGGTGGTAGATGATGAGAATCGTTATCTGGGTATGATTTCCCGCTATAACCTTCTGCAAATGAAACGCAAGCAGGTTATTCTGGTTGACCACAACGAGAAAAAACAGGCGGTAGATGGAATCGAAGAGGCTGATATCCTGGAAATAATAGATCATCATCGGGTAGGAGACCTGCAGACCTTGTATCCCATATATTTTCATAATGAGCCGGTAGGCTCAACCTCAACCTTAATTGCGGAGAAATTTTTACTGAACCAGGTGTATTTATCTACTAATATCGCTTCTTTGCTCTTATCGGGAATAATGTCAGATACCATGATATTTAAGTCTCCCACCACCACCGCCAAGGATAAAAGAATTGTCCAAGAATTAGAGCGGATTTCTGGCTTGGAGGCGTTTACCTGGGGCAAGAAACTATATTCTGAAACAAACCGGGTGGATAAACAGACTGATGAAGCATTAATAAGTGAAGACCTGAAAGAATATGTCAGTGGTGATACTACCTTTGCCATAAGTCAGGTTGAAACAGTAGATCTGAGTATTTTTGCAGAGCGTCGAGTATTACTTTTGCAGACTATGGAAGCAATGTGTGAACGAAAGGGTTATGCTCTGCTGTGCCTTATGGTAACAAATATTTTTGAGGATGGAACTGAAATGATCGTAGCCGGCAGGAAAAAAGCCCTGGTTGAAAAGGCATTTAAACATGAACATCTTCATGGAGGAATATTCCTCCATGGTGTCCTTTCCCGTAAAAAGCAGGTAGTTCCGGTAATCTATCAGATGCTGCGCCAGGAAAACATGATGTAAATACTAGCATGTTGGTATCGGTGATACGGCCAGCAATATAACAATAAATAATATGACTTATTGAGTGATGCTTAGTTTTATCTTCGCATCGCTCTTTTTTTGCATAAAGTTAACAGGAAATAAATATGAATGGAATTAGAAGTCTGTAAAGCCATAAAAAAAGTAATGAAAGGGTAAACAGATGAATATAAGGCGCAAAATGAAATTGCATATCGCTGAAAATAAATGGCAGTACTTGCTGATAACTCTTATTTTTGTTCTGGGGGTTATTATTGGAGACTACAAAGTGACCGGATTGGCAGGGGGGATAAAGAGCCACCTTCTGAGCTTGATTGATGAATATATCAAAGGCGGAATAAATTCAGACCTGAACAAGGAGGCTATTTTATTTAATTCATTTTTAAACCAGGCCAAGAGTATCTTAGCGATTTGGTTTCTTGGTTTAACCGTCATCGGGATGCCAATTATATTGGGTGTGGTTTTTTATAAAGGTTTCTCCTTAGGTTTTACAATTGCTTTTCTGGTTAAAGAGAAAGCCGTTTCAGGTATATTAATCAGTATTCTCTCCATTTTACCGCAGAATCTGGTTTATATACCTCTGATTATCATTTGGTCAGTAATAGGTATTAATTTCTCGGTTTATATTGCCCGCAGCAAAGCAGGCAGCATTGTATCATTAGGAGGCGCTTTGATAAGCTATACGCTCTTAATGATAGTATTTTTAGCCATAGTATTGGTGGGGGCATTTATTGAGACATATCTTTCACCGTGGTTTTTAAGTTTGTTTGTTTAAATATTTGGCGGGGAGGTAAAATAATATGATTATTGTGGTGGGTAAATGGAAACGGAAATTGTTTCATCTGGCAGCCTTGGTTGTGCTGCTGGCGCTGTTCATAGCTGCGGTCCCGATGATATCAGGACTCTTCTATGAAAAAGTTCCGGTATTCAGCGGTTGGATGCAAGACGATCAGCCAACCGGCAATCCTATGCGGGTAGAAAACCTGGATGAGGAGTATAATTTTAATCAGACCGTAGATCGTTTTGTTATCAAAATGCAAAACTTCTACCAGAAAGAAAAGGAATAAGCCCACAAACTGCAAAGCAGGAAAAAAGGTGCACAGTGTCAAATGACAAAAGAAAACAGGAGGCAGACTGTGGACAAATATATCACAGCCTTTATTGACTTTATCCGTTACGAAAAAGGTTTGTCGGCCAATACCCAGGCTGCCTACCAGCGCGACCTGCAAAAGTTTGTTGGCTATCTGAACAGTGAATGCTGTCAGGTGAGTAGATGGGAAGATGTTAAAAAAAAAGATATCTTAAATTATCTATCCGCAGAGATGGATGCAGGGGTTGCCAATTCAAGCTTAGCGAGGAGTTTTTCCAGCATTAAAGGCCTTTATAAATTTTTAGCGGGGGAGGGGCTTGTAGCCTTAAATCCTACCACCGATCTAGAGACTCCCAAAATTAGGCGCAAGTTACCCCAGATACTTTCTATTGAAGAAGTGGACAAACTAATGGAACAGCCAGATGTATTGCTACCTCTGGGCTTGCGGGACAGAGCTATGCTTGAACTGATGTATGGTACGGGAATAAGGGTATCAGAACTCCTGGCGCTGCAAATAGATGACATAAATATGATGGCAGGGTTCCTGCGCTGTTTGGGTAAAGGACGAAAAGAGCGCATTATTCCCGTTAATCATACCGCTATCAATTGGGTAGAGAGATATCTGGCCAGGTCCCGAAGTTTGCTGCTACGGAGAAGCCAGGAACGAACACTGTTCCTCAATGCGCACGGCCGAAGATTAAGTCGTCAGGGGTACTTCAAAATATTGGCTCAGTACGGTGAAAAATCAGGTATTAAAAAAGAAATAACGCCGCATACTTTACGTCATTCTTTTGCTACCCACCTGTTGGAAAATGGTGCCGATTTACGGGCAGTTCAGGAGATGCTTGGACATGCTGATATCTCCACCACTCAGATTTATACCCATCTTAGCAAAAGCCGGCTGCGCGAAGTATATCACCAGTGTCACCCCCGGGCCTAACAGAAATATATTGTTTGAAATGAGGAGGTTAATATATGGGAAAGCGAGCCATATTAATTATTCTGGACAGTGTAGGTATAGGTGCTGCCCAGGATAGTTGCCTGTATGGAGACGAATGCTGCAACACTTTGAAAAACACTGCCAGGGTGGTGGGAGGACTTAACGTACCTAATTTGCAGGCCTTGGGACTGGGTAATCTGGAAGAGTTGCAGGGAATAGATCCGGCCAGTAAGCCTAAAGGTGCATATGGCAAAATGCAGGAGAGATCACAAGGTAAGGACACCACCACCGGTCACTGGGAGATGATGGGTATCGTCCTGGAGCAAGCTTTTCCAACCTACCCGGAAGGTTTTCCGCAAGATCTTATTATGGAATTGGAACATAGAATAGGGAGGAAGACCCTGGGCAACGTGGTGGCTTCCGGTACAGAAATCATAGAAAGGCTGGGTCAGGAACATGTTGAGACAGGCTATCCGATTGTCTATACCTCCGCAGACAGCGTGCTGCAGATTGCAGCCCATGAAGAGATAATTCCGCTGGAAGAACTCTACGATATGTGCCGTATTGCCCGTGAGCTATTGTCGGGCCAACACGCAGTAGGCAGAGTAATAGCCCGGCCGTTTGTCGGCATGGATGGCATTTTTATCCGTACCCCGCACCGGCATGATTTTTCGCTGGAGCCCAACCAGAACATACTTGATTGTATAGTAACCAGTGGCAAAAAAGTTATAGGGGTAGGCAAGATAAAGGATATATTTGCAGGACGCAGTATTACCGATTCATTTAAGACGGTAAACAATCATGATGGGATAGAAAAAATTATCAGCCTAATGAAACAGGACTTTGAAGGTCTGCTTTTTGCAAACCTCATCGATTTTGACCAGTTATATGGACATCGGAATGACGCACAGGGTTACGCCCAGTCCCTGGAAGAATTTGACTCCGGACTAGCAAAGATTATGGATTTAATGCTGCCGGATGATATTCTTTTTATCTCTGCCGATCACGGTTGTGATCCCACCACACCGGGTACTGATCACACCCGCGAAAATGTGCCGCTTCTGGTTTACGGAAAGAATATTAAGCCCGGGATGGAGCTGGGTGTGCGGGATTCTTTTGCCGATCTGGGCCGCACCATTGCTGAATTTCTGCAGGTGGAATGTCTTGATGTGGCTGGGCAGAGCTTCTATTCCCTTATAAAGAGATAGCGACAGTTTACTCCCAGGCAAGCAGGCAAGGGGACGGTTCTTTTGCCTGCTTCCGGTGCGGTAGGGGATGTTTTCGCACAGTCTGTTGTCCCCTTGCTGCACTCTTGCTTCAGAAACAGTTAAGAAGTGAAGTTATTAATTGCCTTCGAACTAAAACAAACCTATCTCAGCGAACCATCGCGACCCTACTGGGAATAAACAAAAGCACAGTTGAAAGGCAGAAACAGATGCAGGCAAAAGAACCGTCCCCATAAAGGAGAGATAGCGAATGAGAATGGTTGATCTTATTCAGAAAAAGAAAAATGGCCAAGTTTTGTTGCAGCAGGAAATTGATTATATAGTAAGAGGTTATACGAACGGAGATATTCCTGACTATCAAATATCAGCCTTGTTAATGGCCATTTACTTTAAAGGAATGAATAAAAAAGAAATAGCAGATTTAACGATGGCTTATGTAAATTCCGGCGATAAAGTTGATTTATCAGGAATTGCCGGGATAAAGGTAGACAAGCATTCCACCGGCGGAGTCGGTGACAAGGTGAGTTTAATCGTATTGCCTCTGGTGGCATGTGCCAATATTCCAGTTGCCAAAATGAGCGGCAGGGGTTTGGGTCATACCGGAGGAACCATTGACAAATTGGAAGCTATTTCCGGATTCAACATAGAATTAAGCCGGGAGCAATTTATAGCCAATGTCAACCAATATAAAATGGCTATAGTAGGTCAATCAGCTAACTTAACCCCGGCTGATAAAAAAATATATGCACTCCGGGATGTTACTGGTACTGTTGACAGCATACCCCTAATCGCCAGTTCTGTTATGAGTAAAAAAATTGCCTCTGGTGCGGATGCTATTGTTTTAGATGTGAAGGTGGGGTCGGGAGCCTTTGTAAAAACAATTTATGAAGCCAGGGAATTAGCCGACACCATGGTGGGGATAGGAAATTCATTAAATAGAAGGACCATAGCTGTTATTACCGATATGAGCCAGCCTTTAGGATATGAGATCGGAAATGCCAATGAGGTCAAAGAAGCGATAGCAGTCTTAAAAGGAAACGGGGCCAGCGATATAACCCATGTTTCGTTAACTATTGCCGCATATATGACCGTCCTGGGGGGCGCTTTTTTAGATTTTGAGACTGCCTATAAGGAATTAAAAGCAATTATTGAATCAGGCCAGGCTATTGATAAATTTAAACAACTTGTGGAAATCCAGGGCGGCAATCCGCAAGTGATTGACAATCCCACTCTGCTCCCCCAAGCCCATAATCATTACCGAATTAAGGCTGGGAAAAGCGGCTTTGTTAATGCCATTGCAGCTGAAAAAATAGGTATATCAGCTATGCTGCTTGGAGCAGGGAGAAAAACCAAAGAAGACAAAATCGATTATTCTGCAGGCATTACCCTGATTAAAAAAGTTGGAGACAAGGTCAAGGCTGGTGATACCTTATGTGTTTTAAATACTAATCTGGCTGATTGCAGAGAGGCTGAAATAGTTGCCCATAGCGCATATACCATTAGAGATGTTGAGCCTGAACAAATCATTTACATTTACGATGTAATTAGATAACTACAAATTATTATTTGAAATTTGCAGTTTATTTGTTGCGCAGTAATAATGCAAACAGGGCAAACAAAAAATAGCCCATCAATTTGATGAAATATATGATTTGCATAAGGATTAGGCTGAGCATTACTTTGTAGATAGCAATGGCAAAATGATAACTGAATAGCATAATAGCAAGTGTACCTCAATATAATTTAGAGACGACGGAATACTAAGATTTTCGATAGGAGGTACGCTGGCAATGAAATTTAGACATGCAGCGGTTGGGGTCTTATTTATATTATTTAGCTTTTTCTGGGTAGGGACGGTTGGTGCTCAGGTAAAAATGGAGAATGTAAAGGCCGACGCCTATGTATTAATGGATGCTGATTCAGGGCAGATATTGGCTGCGGAAAACGAAAACAAGCATTTACCGCCAGCCAGTATGACCAAACTAATGACTCTCATATTGGGTGTGGAGGCTTTGGAATCCGGGAAGGTGGACCTTAAGGAGAAGGTTATTACCAGTGAGAATGCCTGGGGGATGGGAGGGTCTCAGATTTATCTGGCTCCGGGTGAATCTATGACTTACGAAGAGATGTTGATCTCAATTGCAACCAGATCGGCTAATGATGCCTGTGTAGCTGTAAGCGAGCACCTGGAAGGAACTCATAAGGGTTTTGTGGAAAGAATGAATGATAAGGTTCGTGATTTAGCACTAAAAGATACTAATTTTGTTAATGCTTATGGGTTGCCGGCCGAGGGTCATTATTCATCTGCCTATGACATGGCTATTATAGCCAGGCACGCCTTGTCTCATCCGCGCATATTGGAATATACCTCCATAAAAGAATATAATATTCGCCAAGGATCATATAAGCTTTATAATACCAATAAACTGCTCTGGTGGTACGAGGGTGCCGACGGTTTTAAAACAGGGTGGACCAATGAAGCTAAATATTGCCTGGTCTCAACCGTAAAACGAGATGGGCTGCGTCTTATTTCGGTGGTTATGGGTTCCCCAGAAGCAAAAGGCCATTTCCGGGATTCGATGGAACTGTACAATTATGGCTTTGCCAAGTATGCCTATAAATCCTTTTTTACCCGTG
>JAQVWS010000187.1 GCA_028709585.1 Syntrophomonas sp.
ACTCCTATTGATTTGACTTGCAGTTTACTTCATTAAAACATATTTAACTCACTTAGCAAATACATCAATCTCATCAAACTTCGCATCTGAAAGCCCGAGCTAGGATCAATATTACGAGAAAGGTTAATGTTGTTAAACGCGGGTTTTAAAACCCAGAAAAGCCGAAAGCCCTTGAAGGGTTTAATTTCCAAGGGCTGGTGTTTATGCTGTTCTACAGTTTATATACTATAACCGAATGGTGTATCTTTTAATGGCTTTTGATGGCTAATTTTTACCATCAGAATACTCTTTTAATCGTGGTATAATGGTGTTGTAATATGTTGCATTTATATTTTACGAAGGAGGTTGGGCTATGAGTACGTTAATACAACGGTCATTAAAGGCAGCTAAAAAGTATACTGTTTTGGACTATGCTTGTTTGAAAATTACGCTGCTTTGTCTAGGCATCCTTCTCGGGACTTACTTTTCTAGTTTTTTCTTAAGCCACACTTCTATTCTATGGATTATTTTTATTGTTTCCTATCTTTGGATTATGTACAGAACATTTATTAAGCACCTGAATTGATTATTAAATAATATATACACTGCTTAATTAAACCATGCAAAAGGCCGCGATGGTAACGTAGTTCCATAAGCGTCCTCCAATACCGGTGACTGGTAGGGTGTATATTGACTCATGGATATTTCCTCTGAAACGTCAAAAAGCCCAGTAATACTGGACTTTCGTTTGTATCAAAGATTGAGTTCTTAAATGGTCGGAGTGACTGGACTTGAACCAGCGGCCTCTACGTCCCCAACGTAGCGCTCATACCAAGCTGAGCTACACCCCGACGCAAGGATTATTCTATAACAGATTTTTTTTTAAGTCAACTGCATCCCGCCTAAAATGGTCCGATATTATCCATTTATCCGCTCAACCTAATATAATCTTTTCACTGGCAATACAAACCTCCTGAATATAAAGGCCAATGCTATAAAAACTACGGTAATAGCCACCACAATGATAACGGCAGTATAGTCTTTCTGATGAATATTGGAGCCGATGAATACACAGCCTATTTGAGCTGGTATTCTTGCTAGTATTGATATGATCATAAACCTTATTGGCTTAATGGGGGTCAATCCAGCTATATAAACCAGGGCATCTTTAGGGAAGCCGGGCATCAGCATCATAATAAATATTAATGATTCAGATTTCCTGGTAGCCAATACGGCCTTAAACTTTGTTATCTTGACCGGTTTAACCAATATCTTTACGATTGGATAACCTATAATCCGGGCGGCGCAAAAAGCCAGCGCTGTTCCTGCCAGGGTACCGATTATAATATAAATAACCCCAATTAATGTACCATATACATAACCGCCGGCTATCTGCACTACTTCGCCGGGTATAATGGGTATTATTATTTGTATGATCTGAAAGCTTATAAATATCAGAGCACCTTTCTTGCCGTAAGAAAGAATCAAGTCTCTGAATTGCTCTGTATTCCTGGTCAGTTCTGTTATGCCCGGCGCATATTTAAAACTAAAATAGATCAGGAAGGAAATAAAGCCTAAAGCTAATACTAAGTTGAGCCACGGCAGCTTCTTGCTGGTACTATTCATAAATCCCCCATAAAAATAATATTTGGTATTTTTTTAATTAAGCCCGATTCGATGCCTAAGTCTATGCAGGGATTTTTCTGCAGCCGCCAGTATATCTACCTGATCCAAAGTAATAACCTCCCCCTTTTCCATCACTATTTTGCCATCAACCATTGTGCAGTATACATCCTGGGTTTGCACCTGGTATACCAGCTGAGCATATACCCCCGCTCCATTGACCGGGGAGGTATGCCAGTTATTAATATCAATTATAGCCAGGTCAGCCTTCTTGCCAACTTCCAGACTGCCTATCTGCCCTTCCATCCCCATGCCCCTGGCCCCGCCCAGAGTAGCCATGGCAAAGACCTCTTCTGCCGTCATAACCGTAGGTCCCCAGAAAGGCTTCTGAATAAGAGCCGCCATTCTCATTTCCATAAACATACTCAGATTATTGTTGCCAGGAGCGCCGTCAGCACCTAATGCAACATTGATACCCCGCTTAAGATAGTCAGGAATCGGAGCTATACCAGAGGCCAGTTTTAAATTGCAGGATGGACAGTGAGCTACATTTACCCGGTTCCTGGACAAAAGTTCTTTTTCAACTTCATTCACATGAATACAATGGGCTAATATGAGTTTCTCATTAAGCAAACCCAATTTATCAAGGTAAACAATATTTCGCATGCCTTTTTCCCTGGCTACCAAATCAATCTCATCCTTGTTTTCGGCCGCATGGGTATGCACCGGCACCCGATACTCTTCAGACATATTTTTAACCTGGATAAGCATGGCTTCAGAGCAGGAAAGAACAAAACGGGGACAAAAGGCATAATTTAGACGCCCATTTTCCCTGCCCTGCCATTTCTCCAATAAATCTACACTTTCCTGCAAGCTGCTGGCTGTGTCTTCGTTTAATAAACGAGCATTGCCATCGCCATTATCCATCATGCATTTCCCGCCTAAATAACGAATGCCTGCCCTGGAAACAGCTTCGAAAATAACATCTGTATGATTGACTGTACCCATATCAATAATTGAGGTGGTTCCTCCCCGCAGCAGCTCACCGCAGCTTAATAGAGCTGAATAATACAAAGAATCTGCGTCATGGGCTGATTCCAGAGGCCAGATCCTTGAATTCAGCCATTCCATCAGCTGTAGGTCATCAGCCATACCGCGAAATAATGTCTGACATAAATGGACATGGCTTTGAATCAAACCCGGAATTATTAATTTCTCTCTGGCATCAATAGTTAAATCCGCTTGCTCAGGTCCTACCTCGCCCAACTGAATAATACGGTCGTCCTCTGTGAGGATGTCACCCTTAATTACCTGGCGGTTAGCATTCATAGTAACAATAAGGCCACCTTT
>JAQVWS010000065.1 GCA_028709585.1 Syntrophomonas sp.
TTTGGTTTCTATAAACCATATTGAGTTCCTGTATATAGCTGTCATCAACCAGCAAAAAGCTTACTTCTGAATTTTTAGGCAATTTTTGCATCTTTGTGGCCGCATTTACCACATTTATAATTACATCATGCAATTCTTTATTGTAGTTTACTTTATTTTGTTGGTCAATTATCATCGTTTCCATAAGGCTCACTCCTTTTTTGTAAGCTCTTTGACTATATCCGGATATTCAATCCTTTTGTGATATATCCCTTCTAAAACTCTGCCAAAGGTATTGGTAATAACATCCACGTCCTTAAAAGTAAGGTCACATTCCTCCAATTGCCGGTCATTTAATTTATCATTCATTATTTTGCGAACCATGTTATTTATCTTTTCCAGGTTGGGAGCCGGCAGGGAACGAACTGCGGCCTCAACTGAATCAGCCAGCATAACTAAGGCCACTTCCTTACTGTGGGGTTTGGGTCCTTCATATCGGAAACTTTCCTCATTTACCATCCCTTCGCCCTCTTCTTCATAAGCCCTACTGTAAAAATACTTGGTCAGACTGGTTCCGTGATGCTCAGCAATGAAATCAATAATAACCTGGGGCAAGCGGGCTTCTCTAGCTAGCTCAACACCCTCTTTGACATGAGCAATAATAATTAACGCGCTTAAAGCCGGAGCAATCTTATCATGGGGATCGTCAAAACTACGTTGGTTTTCCACAAAATAATCTGATCTTTTAATCTTGCCAATATCATGATAATATGCGCCTACCCTTACTAGCAAGGGATTGGCGCCAATAGGCTGCGCAGCCGCCTCTGCCAGATTCCCAACCATTAAACTATGGTGATAGGTTCCGGGGGCTTCAATCAACAATTTCTTTAAAAGGGTATTATTGGGGTTTGACAGCTCCAATAGCTTTATCATACTTGTTATCGCAAAGGCACTTTCCAGGTAAGGTAATGCTCCTATCATCAATACTGCCGAAAGTATTCCGCCAATTACTCCAATCAGTATTCCCACCATAACAATAACGATGTTTATATTACTATAAATAAAGGCCATCGCCAAAATTGCAGCCACATTAGCTGCGGCAATATGCAATCCGGATATGGCCAGATCTGATGTCTGACTTAATCGTGATACCCTGTAGACGCCAACCATACCGCTGACAAAAGCGACAATGGCATAGGCTAATTGGTTGCCGCCGTTTAACAGTCCAACATATAAAGCTAAAACCATGGTTATAAAATATGCTAGCCGGCTGTTTAACAGCATAGCGATTAGCATAGAACCAGCGGCTACTGGCGCAAGGTAACCAGACAGGGCATTTATCTCCGGACGATCAGTTATTTGGATGACAGTAACAAACCTTGCAATCAGTAAAACTATAATTATAATAAGTCCCAGCAGCAGCATCTGTTTGTCATTCTTTAATAACTCTTCATGATAGCGCCTCAGATACTCAATAATCAGCCAGAAGGTAATGATTATAAAGGCTGCGGCCCCTACCAAAGTAATAGGGTAACTCTGGCTTCTTTGAATACCCAATTGTTCCAGAACGGATATCTGTTCACTTGTTACCCGATCACCTTCCCGAACAATTATCTCACCGGTTTTTACTGTCTTATGTACCGGTTCGACCGCATCCTGCGCATCCTTAATAGCCTTTTCAGTTGCTTCTTGATTATAAATCAAGTTGGGGCGAATTGCATTTATGGCCTGCAAATCAATTATCTCCTCAGCCAAGGAGTTGAAATTCAAGTTATTGACCTGATAGGTTACATCATTATAGACTCCTCCCAGGGTTTCTTCCGTAATAGGTTTTTGCATAGCCAGTTCTACTGCGCTTAAGGTTGCCTGTTCCATCTTGTCTATGTCCTGAGGATCTGTGACCAGCAGATAATTAGTAGATGCATTGGTATCAAAGGCCGGTTTTACGTTCTTTTTTTGCACCATAGTATTTAATAAATCGATTATAAGGCTTTTTTTATCGGGGTTATCAGCTTGCAGGAGGCCATTTAATGAAGAATAAAAATCGGCAACTTCAGTCCGGGCATTGTTTATAGCATCATTATCCTCCTGATAGGCCTTCTGGACTTTTGCTGCCGCCTGTTGTTTAAGCTGTGCGGTCTGTTTTTCATCTACAATCACTGCGTTAATATTTGACACAATATTGCGTTTTGCAACCTCATCAGTACGCAGCATAACCTGTTGCGGACTAAAATTACTAAATAAAATAGTAAAGATTACCGCAAAAAAAGAAATAGCCGCCAGTATTCTTTTGGTGTGAGAATCTCTCCAAAAACGGCGCATGCTTTCTCCCCAGAAGTACTGGAGGATATTAGCAAGTTTCATATTCTATCTCCTCTTCCAATTACAAACCGGTTTATAACAGGTATTGTTCATAAGCATTTATAATTCTCTGTACCAGAGGATGCCTCACCACATCTTCTTTAGTCAGATACTCAAAAGATATTCCCTTAATATTGCTCAATATCTTCTGAATCTCTATTAAACCGGAATGTTCTTCCTTGGGCAGGTCAACCTGGGTAATATCGCCGGTAATAACCGCCTGGGAACCAAACCCAAGCCGGGTTAAAAACATCTTCATCTGCTGGGGGGTAGTATTCTGAGCTTCATCTAATATTATAAAAGCGTTATTCAGGGTTCTGCCTCGCATAAAGGCTAATGGCGCTATTTCAATTATATTCTTATCCAAATAGCGCTGGGTCTGTTCTAAACCCATAATATCAAAAAGACCGTCATACAATGGTCTTAAATAAGGGTTTACTTTTTCGATAAAATCGCCCGGGAGAAAGCCTAACTTCTCGCCAGCTTCCACTGCAGGTCTTACTAATATGATACGTTCCACTTCTTTATTGCGTAAAGCTTTCACTGCCATCACTACTGCCAGATAAGTCTTGCCGGTTCCTGCCGGTCCGATGCCAAAAACCACATCATCCCGGAATATGGACTGAACATACCTTTTTTGCCCTCTGGTTCTAGCCTTTATAGCTTTGCCCTGAGATGTGGATAACAGGATCCCGGCAACAAAATCCCGGTTACCCGGCCGGTCACCTTTTTTATGAAGGTTGTCCATGTAGGTAATATCATTAATGTTCAAAAAACCTTCGTCATCAACGATTACCAGTAGATCTCCAATCAGCTGGACAGCATAATTAACTGCTGCTTCTTCTCCGCGAATAAATATTTCAGCCCCCCGGGCTGAAAGCTCAGCCTCGCAAATACCCTGCAGATATCGAAAATTTTCATCACCGGCGCCTAAAAATACTGCGGCCTGCAGGTTATCCTTAATAGCAACCTTGCTCTCGATTATTGCCAAAAGCATAACTCTCCATTCTCCATTTGATTTCCGCTCATTATAACATAATGAATGCTCTAATTGCTAATTTCTCCCGTATCAATTGGATATGGCTGGGAAATATCCTGGATAATTTCCGCAGAAACTTTAATTCTAATAATAGGATCACTGGGGGAAGACAAGACGGCAAAATGAGAATCGCTTATCCTGAGACCAGGTTCCATATTTTGCTTGAGGCTCTGCAGCGCTTTTTCCCGGGCGATTTCAACCGCTTCTTTTTCACTATATCGGGTAACATCTATTTGCTGTTCTTTTGTAATTAATCTGGAATATCCCCAATTACCAATTTGGCTATTCCATACCTTCTCTTGGGTTTCCTCTTCATAATGGCTAAATGTGTTTTCCCCTCTCCCTAATAATAACACTTTTTTCCAGGGCGTTATCAAGTACAGCTTATTCCGTTTCTCTTGGGTATAAGTAGTTTTTTCATAAATAAGGCTGCATTCACCGTAACCTTCATACCAGGTACGAGCCATTACTCTGCCTCTAGCCCTGACATGGTAAGGCTGAACATTTGGGTCTGGATCATCTTGCTGGACGTATGGAACCGGAGGAAAAACAACCCCGGATATCAAAATACTCCCCTTGGCAACTACGGCACCGGGCTGTACGCTGGCTTGCCCTTCCAGAACCAGAACCTCTTCCACTACGCCGTCCCGGGCGGCTACAATATGGCAGGGCCCAGTAATATGACGGTCAGGTAATATCTTCTCCACCACCTTTATATTAACCTTGACCCCCTGGATATCACATTCTATATAGGATAATTCACTAAGCTCCCTGAGCATGGCTTCTTCAACCTGGATACGGCTGAAGTTCCATTTGACAGCCCCCGGATAGAGACCATGCTTGGCAGCACTCATCAATATTCTGTTTTCTTCTACTTTATTGTTGCCGCTAACCTGCACCTGCCATATAAACCATGACATCAGATACAGGGCCGCAACAAATATTAATCCTCCGCCCAACAGTCCTAAACGTCTCTTCATAACCATTTTCCAAAAAGGCATCCCCTGCCTTTTCAATAAATGTAATTTAAAACCATTCTCATTGGCTAAACTCTTAAACGCGTCATAACCACTGGTTCTCACCTTTAAATATAATAAATCGTTTTCTCTCCTTATATCCCATATATAGATGCCTCGAGCCAGTGCCATATTTATAATCTTTTCGTAGTTTTCACCCTGCAGACCAAGAGAAATAAACCCGCCTATCTGATCTGATAATTTTTTAGCCATATCTTCCTCCCGCCTAATCAACAAATCTTATACTGTCAATATCACCCGCTATTTTCATCTCATCAGGCATCAGAGCCATGATCATCAGATTATTCCCGCACACCTCCAGAAATCCCCGGGATAGATTAATGCGCATACGCACAGTAGAATACTCAATAATTCCCTTATGATTTTCCAGGTACAATTCCTCCCGGCCCGTTATTGTAAGCTTAGGTATATCCAGAACCAAATCTCCAGGTATTTCTAAAAAGTCAGCCATTGCCTTGCTTATAATCTCTCTGCGATTATTTATGGCTATCCCCTCCGTTCACCAAGATTGCTCACTTCCTTGTTTTTCAATATATGCTTAATATCTTGACAGCATTCGCGAATATAGACTTAGCTCCTATATTAAGGAGTTTATTGGGCTGTGGGCAAAAAAATAACGTGCTCGCGCACGTTATTTTATCTGCTTTATTTGATTTAGACACCTATTTTAGCCAAAGGACATAGCAATAATACTAACCAGGAATGTTATCAGAACAATCCCAATAATTATGAGAACGGCTATTCTTTGTTTTTTATTCTGCATGCCTCGGTTCATAAAAGCCATCTGCTAACACCCCCAATTTAAGGCTAAAACTTTTTCTTTTTACGGGCAGCCTCTGATTTTTTCTTCTTTTTTATACTAGGTTTTTCGTAATGATCATGTTTTCTAATATCCTGCATAACCCCAGATTTCTGGCAAGTACGTTTAAACCTCTTGAGAGCACTGTCCAGGGATTCATTTTTTCCTACCTTTACTTCACTCATTATATCCCTCCCCTCACCTGATCGGGCTATATAAATACCTTTATATTGTACAATTCCTAATAGCACCAAGTCAAGATTATTTGGGGGGCCAACCCATTTGTTTTCCGCCCAGCAAATGATAATGCAGATGGGGCACCGATTGTCCTCCCCATTCTCCGCAGTTATTTACCAGTCGATAGCCTCTTGCGCTGATTCCAGACTCTGCCGCCAAACGAGAAGCCAATAGCTGAATATGACCCAGCATCTCAATATCCTCGGTACCAATCTCATTAAGTGACGCTATATGCTGCTTAGGTATAATTAATAGATGCAGGGGTGCTGCCGGGTTAATATCTTTTATGGCTATAAGCCTATCATCTTCGTATATTATGTCTGAACTGATTACTTTAGCTATAATCTTGCAAAAAATGCAATCCGAAACGGTCACAACACTCACCCCCTCATTTAAGCCAACTGATTGGAATCTACTTCACTATTATTTAGAATTATGAATTATATTTTATCAGATAATAAAAGTAATACAAATAATGATTGGTCTTTTTACGGACTGTAGAAAAAAGCGCCGAATTATACAGTATACTTCTTTTGGGGGACTTGATTCATTGGCCGGCCTTCTGTAACCTAGAATAAGTAAAAAAATCGATTAATTGAGGTGGAGTTGCGTGCAAAATAAAATTAAGGTAACAGTCTTTGGTTTCGGCAATATTGGCAAACACGCGGTTCAAGCCGTGCAAGCTGCGCCAGATATGGATCTTATTGGAATTGTCCAGCCTATTGCTGAACTTGACAGCGCCCAATTGGAAGCGGCTAAACAGTATAATTTGGTGGAGTCAATTGAAGATTTAGCAAAGCCGGATGTAGCTCTGTTATGTATTCCCACCCGGGCAGTACCGGATTTAGCCCCTAAATTGCTGGCGCGAGGCATTAATACCGTTGATTGTTATGATATCCATGGACATCTGGCTGATCTGCGCCTGCAGTTGGATAAGGCTGCACGTGAAAATAGCGGGGTGGCTGTTGTCTCTGCCGGATGGGATCCCGGTACGGATTCCATGGTGCGGTGCCTGTTTAAATTTATGCTGCCGCAAGGTATTACCTATACCAACTTCGGTCCAGGTATGAGTATGGGACATACTGTAGCTGTAAAATCATTTGCCGGGGTTGAGAACGCCCTGTCAATGACTATTCCCCTGGGGACCGGCGTACATCGCCGCATGGTTTACGTTCAGTTAAAAGATGGTGTCAACTTCGCTGAGGTTGCTAATACTATTAAAAACGACCCCTACTTTATCAATGACGAAACCATTGTTACCCTGGTAGAAAACGTCAGCGATCTATTTGACATGGGACATGGGGTCAGCATGGAGCGCAAAGGCGTATCCGGCTTAACCCATAATCAATTGCTCAATTATTCAATGAAGATCAATAATCCGGCCTTGACGTCTCAGATCATGGTTGCAGCAGCCCGGGCGAGCCTAAAACAGAAACCAGGTGCATATACCATGATTGAAATACCGATCATTGATTTCATGTATGGAGACCGGGACGATATCATCCGCAATATGGTTTAGATCTTAGGCATAAAGGCAGGCCGGGAATATTCCTGACTTGCCTTATGTTTCGTTTAATTAAAGCCTAAATAACTAATCCACCATTGGGACTGATCACTTGACCGGTAATAAAATCAGCCTGGGGCTGAGCTAGATAAAATACTAGATCAGCAATTTCCTGAGCCTTACCCAGCCTCATTAGCGGGGTCTGTTCTATCAACATATTCTTTTCTTCATCTGAAAAGCAGTCCATCATATCAGTTTCTATCGCCCCAGGCGCAACGCAGTTTACTTGAATATTACACGGGCCAAGTTCTTTGGCCAGCGCCTTGGTAAAACCAATTATTCCTGCCTTGGCTGTGGAATAGCTGACTTCACATGAGGCACCTACCATACCCCATATGGATGAGATATTAATTATCTTTCCCTGCTTTCTTGTCACCATAGCCGGGACTACCATGTGGCTGCAATTAAACATGCCTTTCAAATGAATATTTATCATTTCATCCCATTCTTCCTCGGTTATATCCGTAAATATTTTACTCTGAGATATACCGGCATTGTTAACCAGTACATCTATTGGACCAAAAGATTCGTATACGGCATTAATCATTTGCCTAACCTCCGCTCTAATGGTAACATCGGCATTTAACGCCAGCACAGAAAATCCCTGCTCATTTAACCTCTGTTCTAATTGCCGGGCTGCTTTTGCAGAGTGGAAATAATTAATTGCCACATTATAATGGTTCAGGGCAAAAACCTCCGCGATAGCTTTTCCTATGCCTTTGGCCCCCCCTGAAATCAATACCGTTCTATTCATGTTGATCACTGACTCCAATATAAATATTTCCATCTTACGGATTGCCTCCATGATAACAGCCTCTAATCAAGTATTCAATATTTTAAAGACTTAAGAAGTTCTTAAGAAATCTGCCCAGCCTATCTTAAGATTTGGCTGCTATCATTACTTTATAAGCAAGATAAAGGGTGTGATATAATTTGTACAATTTCATAGACGGGAGTGATACATCATAAATATACTGGTCTGCGATGATGACAAAGAGATATTGGAAGCTATTAAGATATATCTAGAAAATGAAGGCTACCAGGTATTTAAAGCTGCTAACGGGCTTCAAGCTCTGCAAGCCGTAGATGAAAATGATATCCACCTTATTATTATGGATATTATGATGCCGGAAATGGATGGCTTAAAAGCAACTATCAGGATAAGAAAAGAACGAAATATTCCAGTAATAATCCTTTCCGCCAAGGCTGAAGATACTGACAAAATAATGGGATTAAATATGGGCGCTGACGATTATATAACCAAGCCCTTTAACCCGCTGGAATTGATTGCCCGGGTAAGATCCCAGTTAAGACGTTATACGACCCTGGGCAGCCTGGAATCCAACAGCAATGTTTTTAAAACCGGCGGACTTATAATAGACGACGACAGCAAGCAGGTAACCGTTGACGGGGATGAAATAAGACTAACCCCCGTGCAGTACAAGATCCTAAAGCTGTTGACTGCAAACGTCGGAAGGGTTTATTCCATAGATGAAATATATGAAAAGGTCTGGCAGGAAACGCCCTTCAGTGCAGAAAACACAGTTGCGGTCCATATTAGAAGAATACGGGAAAAGATCGAAATAAACCCTAAAGAGCCCAAATACTTAAAGGTGGTGTGGGGAATTGGATATAAAGTGGAGAAAATATAGCCACTCAATGACAGCCAAGATATTAGCTTTTATTATTGCCATCCTATGTTTCTCGGGAGTAATAACTTTATTTATTAATATTGTCTTTCAGTATAAGACTGATTTGGATATTGCCTTTGAAGAAAGCTATTATCTTGGCAACAATTATATAAACGACAGCAGCAACATTATACAAAACTTAACCGCCATAACTGGAAAATATAAAAGTGAGGAACATATCCTAAATGGCGGCTCTCTTTCCGAGGATGAGCTGGTAGCCAAAGAAAACCGATTATTTGAAGATTACCGGGACAATTCCAAGAACTATAATCCTAACTTGACAACATCTGAGAACTATGACCTGTTCAAGAAAAATTATGCGGATAGGATTGCAAAACAAAGGGATAGCTTAATTAATGAGGATCTTAATGAATACCGGCGCACCCTCCAAAAATTAGGTCAATACCAGGGTCTTCAGTATTATGCCCAGAGCGGCAATAATACCTTTACAAACATCCCTAACCCAGCCAAAGAGTATTTTTCATCATTTCCTTCCTATATGATATTTGACGGCTCTGAGCAGAAGGTATTTCCGGAGGAAATTAGAGAAAATAGCCATTTTTATTGGATAACATCAAATATTGAAGAATTCGGACAACAAGACTTAATTTATATAGCATTTTCCGAGGAATTTATTAATCCCCGGATGGCCGAATGGCAAGAAAACAAGATATATGTTGCCAATAGTCTGTATCAAATGGTAGGTTTATCTACAGTACTTATAGGCGCTTTTCTATACCTGTTATTTGTGATTGGCAGAAAACCGGAAGATATAGAAGGTGTTTATCTAAATTCATCGGTTGATCGCATCTATAACGATGTGAACCTGGGCATGTGTTTGGGACTGATTACATTCTGGATTATTATCGTCGGCAATTTCAAGATTTATCCGCTTATATTTCCGATTACCCTGTTAATTGCTAGCTTTGGTTTAATACTGGTTCTATCCTTGATAAAACACATAAAAAACCGGACATTCTTAAAGCATACCCTAACCTACGCCATTCTTTACAGGCTGTTTGCCTTTGTCCAGGATGTCTATAACAGCGGAAACGTGGCCGTAAAAGTTGTTTTGTTAGTTATAGGCTATCCAATAATCGTTACTCTGACCTTCTTTATGTTTCCTGTAATATTAGGCATCGCCGCCTGGCTGGCGCTTAAAAAGGCTAAAGCATTCAATGCCATAAAAGAAGGGGTTAAAAAGGTAAAGGAGGGAGATATCCACCATACCATCGATCTGCCCGGAAATAGTGAACTTTCCAGGCTTGCCTCTGATATTAACAGCATAACAGACGGATTAAATAAAGCTGTTCAAAATGAAATTAAAAGTGAGCGTTTAAAGAGTGAATTAATTACCAATGTGTCCCACGATATAAGAACGCCCCTAACTTCCATAATCACCTATATTGATCTATTAAAAATTGAGAACGATCCGGCCAAAACGGCAGAATATATTGATGTAATCGATCAAAAAGCCCAGCGCTTAAAAATACTTACCGAGGATTTATTTGCAGCCGCAAAGGCAACCAGCGGCAATATACCTGTAAACCTTGATAAAATTGATATTGTATCTTTGTTAAACCAGGGCCTGGGTGAATTTGATGATAAAATCAGGGAGCGCGGATTGGAATTTAAATTCAGTCATCCCCAGGATAAAATCTTTATCAAAGCAGACGGGAAATTGTTATGGAGAGCCATTGAGAATCTGCTGTTAAATATCTATAAATATGCCCTGACAAACTCGCGGGTATATATCGATATTATTGATGGCTCCGGGATGGAACTGATAATAAAAAACATTTCCGCCTACGAGCTTAATATCTCTGCTGATGAGCTGATGGAGCGATTTGTTAGAGGCGACGAATCCAGGAGCAGTCAAGGCAGCGGGTTAGGATTATCTATCGCCAAAAGCCTCATAGAAGCCCAGAACGGAACCTTTCATATCGAAATAGACGGAGATCTGTTTAAGGTTGTAATCCGGATGCCCATGCATGATTGAATATTCTAAATCCATTATCATAATAATCCATTGGTCATTGGCAGCAGATAAGATGGCCGGTTAAGCCAAGAGGTACAGGGAGAAAGTAAAATTTTCCTGTACCTCTTAAGAAATATTAATCCAAGAGCACAAAGAACTATGCTGAAAAGAAAAAAGCCCTTAATGGGTTAAGCATTGCAAGAAAAGCTATCGAAAATCTATAATATATTTTAAGCAGACACCATACTCTGCAAGCAAGTCAGGAGCTTAAGATGATGAAAAATATCTTTTTCTATCCGACTGACATTGGTAAAATTGGCATAGCGGCCAGCGGAGACAATATCACCGACCTGTATTGGGAAGGAGAACAGCTGCCGCCGGATGCCATTATATATGAAACCGATATACTTAAAGAAGCCGGCCGGCAATTGCATGATTATTTTGCGGGCAGATTAAGATATTTTACGCTTCCGGTGGCTCCAAGGGGCACCGAATTTATGACGCGGGTGTGGAAAAGCCTGCAGACCATTCCATATGGGGAAACCCGCAGCTATAAACAAATCGCTAATGATATCGGTAATGATAAAGCAGTCCGAGCGGTAGGACAGGCCAACCACCGCAACCCCATCCCCATTATTATACCCTGCCATCGGGTAATCGGGGCCGACGGAAAGCTGACCGGATACGGCGGAGGTCTGGAAATCAAGCAATATCTTTTAGGGCTTGAAAATAATGTGTTTAGTTCTAATTAAAACCATTTTAGCTATAAATTAACATTTGTTTACAGTTATTCTATTTACTGGTATAGTATTGTTAACCCGTATACTTAAAGGAGGTATAGGCATGTAGGGATTTATGTTTATAACAATATGATAAAATAATTGCGCTGAATTTCTCAATAAGAGAGATCGGGGGAACCAATTTTAATGGGGTGAATCCGGAATCCGGCAGGGAATCCCTTTCCCGAACCCGTCAGCTAACCTCGTAAGCGCCGTAAGGGAAACCAAGGTTAATATCTTATGCAAACATAACCAGGGGAATTCCTTTGGTTTTTTTTATTTTACCCTTTCGGCATAATAATTTGAATAATCACTTTTTCGGAAATCTATGGATAAGAAAGAAGGGCTGCCATTTGAAGATTAAAGTAGGAATGTTTGGCTTTGGCAAGACCGGTTTCGTTGTTGCCCAGGAAATTATTAACGATAAAAACTGTGATTTAACCTGGGTATTGCGAAAATCAACGGCCAAGGAAGGCGAATATGCCAGTCATTTATTAGGCTTTGAGCATGATGAAGGAAAGATATTTTCCATTCAGAATATAGATAAAGACCTCTTTTATAAAGAAAACTATGCTGATGTGATCATTGATTTTTCTGCGGCCAATGCTATTGAATACTACCATAACGCGGTCAAGTACGGGACCCGCATCGTATCGGCGGTTTCCAAATATGACCGGGTTCACCTGGAACAATTGAAAAAACTGAGCCAGCATTCAGCCGTCTTATATTCCCCCAACATCACCCTGGGTATTAATTTTTTGATCGAGGCTTCTAAA
>JAQVWS010000188.1 GCA_028709585.1 Syntrophomonas sp.
TACTTATTTTAAAAAATAAACTTTTTTGCCAGTAAAAGCAATAAAATAAGCTATTAACGGGAATTGTTTATAAATAATCGTTTTATACTTGATATAATTTCTGTCATTATATCAATTCTTTTAAAGGGCATTATTAAATAGTATCCATCTACATAAGGATAAACCTGTTCAGCTATTTGAGCAGATATATTAACTGCAAGTTTATCGGCTTCTTCTTTGGAAGTATCCCGGTAAAGTTGAATAATATCGTCTGCAACGCTTATCCCTGGTATTTGATTGTTCATAAAGCATGCATTCCGGTAGCTTACAATCGGAAATATCCCTGCCAATATTTTGGTATTCAGCTCTTCGCGAGCTTTTATTATATTTTCAATAGCCGGTTTGCTTAAAATCGGCTGAGTTAAGAACATACTTACGCCGCTGTGGATTTTCTTTTGGGCATGTTGCAGCTGGCTGCTGAAGTTCCTGGCATTTACATTTAAGGCAGCGCAAATATTAAAAGGTGAGGCAAACACTGTTTCATTTAAATTTATAATATAATTAGCCAGTATGGCTGAATTAAAGCTGAATACCCCTTTAATCTCATCACGCTGAGCGGTAGGAATAGGATCTCCGGTTACTACTAAAACATTATTTATTCCTTCGATATTCAATCCCAGCAGCAATGCTTTGGTGGCATTAATGTTTCGGTCACGGCAGGTCATATGAGGAATCGGTGTAATATCCAGTTCTCTTTTGAGCTTGCAGGCCATAAGACTGCTGTCCACTCTGGCTTGAGCTATGGGACAATCGGCAATAGTAATAGCATCAACGCCCTGCTCTTTCAGAATCCTGGCACTATTCATAAAAAAATCTATATCTGTATCAGTGGGGGGATCAAGTTCAACTGCAATGATCTTCTGTCCTTGGCTGAGTTTTGCCAAGAGAAGATTACTGGCTGAAGGTTCCTTGAGGGTGGCTTTTTGTACTTCAGTAACCGGTAATATGTCGCCGCCAATCAAACTTTCTAAAGCTTTAACGGTTGCTTTAATAAATTCCGGGGTTGTCCCGCAGCATCCGCCCAGGATAGTAACACCTTGTTTGGCTATTGCCAGCATTTGTTCTGCAAAATATTCTTTGGTATTATCATAAAAAGTTCGGTTATTAATTATGGTTGGGTAACCCGAGTTAGGCATAACTGATAGGGTTTTCTTCTCGGTATTAATGCTTTTTATGTATTTAAGCAAATGATAGGGACCTGAATAACAATTAAAACCACAGGCATCCACAGATGGATACTGTGATATTTTTTCTATCAGTTTACGGCCGGATTTGCCAATTCTCGTGAATCCTTCCGGTGATACTGCAAACTCTGCCAGAATATAGGTGTGAGGATTCTTCTTTTTTATATATTCTGAGATTTCGATTAGGTATTCATCACTGCTAAAGGTTTCAAAAATGAAATTGACTGCGCCTGATTCCAAAAACACATCTGCGATCTCACAGTACGCAGACCATAGATCCGTATCATCGTCAAAGGGAATCGGCCCGATGTCGGCAAAAACCAACACATTATGACCGGCGGCAGCCTGCCTGGCTATTTTATAGCCTGCTTTAATTATCTCTTTCACGGTATCGGGGCGGCATTCCAGACTGATATGGTTGGCAGCAAAGGTATTGGTTTTTATGGCCTGGCATCCAGCTTCAATATATTCACGGTGAATGTTTAGAATAGTTTCTGGGTCATAGAGATTGGCAAGTTCACATTGGCTAAGGGGATTCTGGCATATACTTGCATAATATGTCCCCATAGCCCCGTCAAATACAAAAGGTTTGCCAGGGATAATATATTTTCCTGCGTACAAAATAACACCCCTCAAAGTATTATGACTACTGGCTCGAATTAACTCTATTCATAATAACAAAATACGCTATGTTATTGCCACTTCTATTTCCTTCATATGTACGTACAAAGCTGACTGCAAAACAAAACCAATTAGCACATATTAACGGTATTGCATAGATTCATAAGTTTAGTTTTGCTGAGAATATATGCTATAATTATTTTTAATAAATAGGATGAATATAGTAAAGGAATGATGGGATGAAAGCATTAAAAATTAATGATAATGTCTTTTCAGTGGGGGTTCAGGATCCAAATCTGAGAATATTTGATATTGTAATGACAACAGAATATGGAACTACTTACAACGCCTTTTTGCTGAAAGGCGAAAAGAAAACGGCTCTAATTGAAACTGTTAAGGAAAGATTTTTCGAGGAGTATATTGAAGATCTGCAAAAGGTGGTTGAGCTTAATAAAATCGACTACTTAATCCTTAATCACACTGAACCTGACCATTCTGGCTCGGTGGAAAAGCTAATCAAGATGATCCCTGGTTTGACTGTTCTGGGCAGTGCCACGGCTCTGCATTTTCTGAAGGAAATAGCTAATACCAAGTTTGCCGCCCGGGAGGTACAACATGGTGAAACCCTGGATTTGGGAGGCAAAACCCTGGAATTTATAAGTGCTCCATTCCTGCATTGGCCTGATTCGATGTTTACCTATCTGCGGGAGGATGGCATTCTCTTCAGCTGCGACTCATTTGGCAGCCATTATACTGATACCCGGGTTTTCAATGATTTGATCGAAAAAGACTTCACCGATGCTTACCAGTATTATTTCGATATGATAATGGGCCCATTTAAGCCTTATGTACTGGAAGCACTGGAAAAGATCAAAGACCTGAATATTCAGATTATATGTCCGGGACACGGACCTATTCTGCGTTCTAATCTGGATTATTACATTGATTTGTATCGCAAGTGGTCTGAACCGCCTGCCCGGGATACTAGCAGAGCCGGCAAAATAGTTTTGGCATATGTATCTGCCTACGGATACACCGGCATGATAGCTAACAGCATAATAGAGGGCCTGGGAATGACA
>JAQVWS010000066.1 GCA_028709585.1 Syntrophomonas sp.
TAAAGAAAAACTTACCGCCCGAACCCGCAATAATCGCATTGTAATATTTTCTGGCTCCAAGGACTTAATAGGCAAGTTAATAAATGTTAGAATAATAAAAGGAAAGACCTTTTCATTGTTTGCCGAGACAATAGAAGTACAGCAACAATTGGATTGAAATATGAACGGAGGAATGATTAATGACTACAGAAGAACTTTTGAAAATGGCCTTTGAATTGGGTTCAGCCATATCTGAATCAGCGGAGGTGGAAGCCCTGAAGAACATGCAAAGCCGACTGGGAGAAAATCAAGAAGCCTCCAGTCTGATTATGCGTTATCAGGATGCTCGGACCAAGGCTGACAACAAGCTTCAAGACGGCTTGCCCATTACGCCCAACGAGGAGAACCATCTGAATATATTGCAGCAGCAGCTTAATAATAATCCGATGGTGCAGGAGCTTATCCAGGTGCAGGAAAAGTTCAATAATCTCATGCAGGGCGTATATTATGCCCTAAACCAGGCGATATCCGGTGAGCAATGTTCCTCCGACTGTAATTCCTGCGGCGGCAGCTGCGGCATATAACCTATTTATGTTTATGGGGACGGTTCTTTTGCCTGCATTTGTTTCTGCCGTTCGACTGTGCTTTGGGGAAGCAAGGGGGACTCTTTGTCTGCTTCCTTTAGTTGGTGACTGAATGTTGGGGCGAATTGATTCAGCAATCGCATGCTCAAATCTACCCTCCCTGGTCGATGACAGGCACACCCTCCGGGTACGCCTGATGTGACCTTTGGTCGCGGATTAAGGTTGCACGACATTGTGACGCTGGTCTCCTTGTGCTGTATCGTCTTTACAGCACATCTTGGCCTACAGCGCAACGTGGCCGCCAAATTTCTGAATTTGTCCTTTAAACCCGGCTTTTTTACCTTAACTGTCTTGTGGAACAAACAACCTGTCCCTGCAGGCAACAGAACCGTCCCCTCGCCCGCGCCCTCGCCCGCGCGCCCGAGTCCCGCCCCTACGCAACGTCACCAGCAATGTAACAGTTCTCCTTTGCTGCGCGGAATAGGTCTAATGTGGAGCTTAATAGAAATTGATGAAAATTGGAGGTATCTTACACGGTGGCTGGCTATACGCCCATGATAGAACAGTATCTTGATATAAAAAAAGGACACCAGGATGCCATACTTCTCTTTCGTTTGGGTGATTTTTATGAGATGTTCTTTGAAGATGCCCAGACTGCTTCCCGCGAGCTGGAAATAGTTCTGACGGCCCGAGAAGGAGGAGGAGGCAAGAAAATCCCCATGTGCGGGGTTCCTCACCATGCAATAAACAACTATGCAGCCCGTTTGATCAGCAAAGGTTATAAAGTTGCTATCTGTGATCAGGTGGAGGATCCTAAGCAGTCCAGCGGCATTGTCAAGCGCGAGATTACCCGTATAATAACGCCGGGAACCATATTGGATGAGATGATGCTGGATGAGGGCAAGAACAACTATCTGGCAGCCATTATGGTTGATAAAGATTTAATTGGGTTTGCTTATATAGATGTTTCAACCGGAGCTTTTTGGGTTACGGAAATAAATGGACCTGACAGCAGAGCTCTGCTGGACAGTGAATTACAGAGGGTGGAGCCGGCCGAGTGCCTGATACCGGCCGGAAGTGCTCTGGATTCTCTTTGGCAGGATGATTTAACCCGTAAGGACATTTTGTTTACCAGGATTGATGAAGGAATCACAACTATTGAAGAATCCCGCCAATTATTAATGAGACATTTTGGAGTAGTGAGCTTGGATGGTTATGGTTTGCAGGAATATACGGCCGGAGTAACAGCAGCCGCAGCCATTGTGGCTTTTTTATATACAACTCAGAAAACCAGGCTCAATCATATTCAAAACATATCCGTATATCAAAAGAATAATTTTATGGATTTGGATGCCTTTACCCGCCGCAATCTTGAACTGACCGCTTCTCTCCGCGATGGAAAAAAAGAAGGTTCTTTGCTGGAGGTAATTGACCAATGCCGTACTCCCATGGGCAAAAGAACCATGCGAAAATGGCTGGAGCTGCCTTTAGTTGATAAAAAACAGCTCAACCTGCGTTTGGATGCAGTGGAAGAAATACTGGTAGATCTGAATCTGCGCCAGGAATGCCGGGAATTATTAAATAAGGTATATGATTTGGAACGTTTGGCGGGCAGATTGGGCAGCGGAATATTAACCCCCCGGGACTTGCTGGCTCTCAAGAATTCCTTGAGTATACTTCCAATCATTAAAAAAGTGTTAGCCGGCTGTAAGAGTGCTTTGCTTTTAAAAATTGCCGGGATTGACCCGCTGACTCAGGTTTTTACAATTATTGATGAGGCTATTCATGATGATCCCCCTTTGACCATAAAAGAAGGCGGCATTATAAAAGAGGGCTATAGCCCAGAAATTGATGAGTTAAAAAGTCTAGGATCCCAAGGGAAGACATGGTTGATTGATTATGAAAACCGGGAAAAAGAACGCACCGGTATTAAATCTCTAAAAATAGGCTATAACCGGGTATTTGGCTACTATATTGAAATAAGCAACAGCAACCGCTCTTTAGTTCCCCAGGAGTACATAAGAAAACAGACCCTGGTCAATGCTGAACGTTTTATAACTGAGGAATTGAAGAACTATGAGGAAAAAATAATTGGGGCCAGGGAAAAACTATATGAACTGGAATACGACTGTTTTATAGAAATCCGTGAAAAACTGCAACAATATATAGCAGCTATTCTGGAGAGTGCTGGGATGGTAGCAGTTCTCGATATTTTTACATCTTTAGCCCAGACAGCTTACCTAAATGATTATGTCCGGCCAATCTTAGGTAAGGATGGTATAATTGAAATCAAAGCCGGACGACATCCGGTTGTGGAAAAGTCCCTGCGGGATGCGCGCTTTGTGCCCAATGACATTAAGATGGACAATAAAGACCATCGCTTTGCAATAATAACCGGGCCCAATATGGGAGGAAAAAGCACCTATATGCGGCAAACCGCCCTATTGGTTATAATGGCCCAGATGGGAAGCTTTGTACCTGCTGATGAGGCACAAATAGGCATAGTTGACCGTATTTTTACCCGGGTGGGAGCCTCTGACGACCTGGCTCAAGGCCAAAGTACATTTATGGTTGAAATGCTGGAACTGGCCAGGATAATTAACAGCGCCACCGGTAACAGCCTGGTTATACTAGATGAAATTGGCCGCGGAACCAGCACCTATGATGGTCTCAGTATTGCCCAGGCTGCCAGTGAATACATCCATGATCAAATTAAGGCTAAAACCCTTTTTGCGACTCATTACCATGAATTGACCCGCCTATCAGAAAACCGTGCCGGCATATTTAATTTGTCAGTGTCAGTTATGGAATCCGGGGAGATTGTAAGCTTTTTGAAAAAGGTCTTGCCTGGCAAAGCAGACAAGAGTTACGGTATTCATGTGGCGAAACTGGCGGGAATACCTCAAAGCATCATTAGCCGAGCCTACGATATCCTGAACAGTTTGGAATTAGATGAAGAAAACAAATCTTCACGGCCTTTGGAGCAAATGAGCCTCTTCCCCAATGATAGAAATATGGTCTTATCTGAACTGGATAAGCTGAACATAGATAATCTAAGCCCCCGTGATGCATTGATGACATTATATAGGTGGAAAGATTTTGTTGGAAAATAGGTCTTAGAGTTATTACAAGGAGGCGTGGTATATGCTGATTGGGATTGATGTTGGCGGAACCTTTACTGACGGGGTTTTATTCGACGGAAAAACAATTATTGCTTCAGTAAAACAGCCAACTGACAAGCAAGATTTAAAGATTACGCTGCTAACAGTTCTGGATGATTTATTGCAAGCCTCACAGGGAGGGGTAATACAAAGGATTGTTTTCAGCACTACGCTGGTAACTAATCTGCTGGCTACTGAGAGTGGGGACAAGACCGCCTTGCTTTTGATGCCCGGTTCGGGACTGCCATTAGATTCATACCTTTTCTTTCCCTATACCTTTTTCTTAAAAGGCAGTATTGACTTTAGAGGACGGCTGTTGGAAAAAGTCGACCCGGTGGAGGTTGAAAAAGCAGTTGAAGCAATAAAAGCCAAGGGGATAAACAGAATAGCAGTAGTTTGCAAATTCTCCAACCGCAATAATACTTTGGAGCGGGAGGTGCGCAGAATAATACTGGCAATTGACCCTCAGATGCAGGTAACAATAGGCTCTGAGACTGCCGGGCAGCTAAATTTCCGGCGCCGTATTGTGACCACCTACTATTCTGCAATGACCCAATCCGCCTGGGAGAGTTTCAGCAAGGAGATTGAAGCATCTTTAGCGGCTAGAAATATTCAAGCCACAATTGATATTTTAAAGGCCGATGGAGGAACCATGTCATTGCCGGTATCACGCAGCAAGCCCTGTGAAACAATTTTTTCCGGCCCTGCGGCCAGTACCATGGGGGCTATTGCCTTGACAATGAATCCTAAAAATTCGGTAGTTCTTGATATAGGCGGTACTACGGTGGACATATCTCTATTAATAGAAGGCCGCCCTCTTTATGCTTCCAAGGGTGCCACCATTAAAGGCCAATATACTCATATTAATGCATTTTCAGTTCGCTCAATAGCTTTGGGCGGAGATAACCCCATAGATGTGGCTGACGGTGTAATCAAGCTGGAAACCATGCGCCGGGGACCAGCTGCCTGTTTGGGCGGAGATTATCCTACAGTTACTGATGTTTTTAATCAAAAATATAATTTATCAATTGGCGAGCCAAAACATTCTCAGCAAAAACTAGCTGATTTAATTGCCAATACCGGCATTGATATGGAAACCCTGTGCCAAACCGTAGAAGATAAAGTCTATGACCGTATTCAGGACACTATTCGGGAAATGTTTTTGGAATGGGAGAATGAACCTGCTTATCGGGTTTGGGAAGTTGTAAATGGACGAAAGTTTGAACTTAAGGAGATTATTGGAATTGGCGCAGCATCATCAGCTTTTGTGCCGGGCCTGGCTCAACGTATGCAAGTAGATTTCAGAATACCTGAATATGCAGATGTAGCCAATGCGCTGGGAGCCTGTGTTTCCCGTCCTACCTTAGCGTTACAGGTGCATATTGATACCCAAAACAGGATTTACAGCATAGACCAGGATGGCATCAGTGACAGCATTCCTAATGTTAGATCATTTCAGATTAAAGATGCAAAAGAACTAGCTATGCAAAACTTAGTGGAGATTGCGCATAAAAGAGGGATGGAAAGCTATGCAGATGAGGCTGAATTCTACCTGGAAGAACAGTTTAATATGATCAGAGGCTGGGATACAGCCGGGAAGATATTTGAAATCGGTGTGCAGATATCGCCCGGTTTTATTCAAGAATATAAGGGGGTGAGCAAATGAAACCAACCGGTTTAATTTTTTTTCCGGCTTTTGACTGGGCTATATCGCCTACCCATCCCGAGAGGGAAGAAAGGCTATTATATACCCGTGATCAGATATTTGAAGAGGGCATCATGGATCTGCCTGAAATCAGGGAGTATAAACCGCGCATGGCTGAAAAGAAGGATATTGCCCGGGTTCATTTCTGTGTTCCGGATATTGAGGCGCAGATTACGGAGGCACACCTGGTCTCATCCGGATCGTCCCTGGTCCTGGCTGATGCTTTTATGCAGGGAGAGATAAAAAATGGCTTCGCTTTAGTACGGCCCCCCGGCCATCACGCTATGACGGTAGCTCATGGCAATCGAGGCTTTTGCAATATAAACAATGAGGCGATCATGATTGAATACCTGCGCAAGAAATATGGCCTGCGCAGAATTGCCATTGTAGATACGGATGTACATCATGGCGACGGTACCCAGGAAATATTCTGGCATGATCCCGATATTCTATTTATATCATTTCATCAGGATGGCAGGACCCTTTATCCAGGCTCCGGTTTTGCCGATGAATTAGGCGGGCCCCTGGCGCATGGCACCACCATCAATATCCCTTTGCAACCGCGTACAACCGATACAGGCATTCATTATGTACTGGATAATTTAGTGCTGCCAGTACTGGAAGAATTTAAACCGGAATTGATAGTTAATTCTGCCGGACAGGATAATCATTACAGTGACCCCCTGGCTAATATGTGCTTTTCCGCGCAAGGTTACGCAACATTAAATCGTAAACTGGCTCCCGACATTGCAGTTCTAGAAGGCGGTTATTCGGTAGAAACAGCCCTTCCTTATGTAAATATGGGCATTATCATGGCCATGGCCGGAATGGATACCTCCAACCTTAAGGAGCCTGATTATTCACCCTCCAGCTTTAAAGAATCAGCCGGCAATATGGAATATCTCAGGAAATTGGTGAATATGCAGCTGGCTAATTTCAGGCAACGGGAAGATGTAATTGACCAAAACCGAAAGAATTATAAAAAAACATACAAAAGCCGTAAAAACATTTTCTATGATACGGACGGGATTCGTGAGGAACAGTCCACCCAGCTTAAGATGTGTGCAGATTGCGCCGGTTATCGCCTGATTGATTCCGGTGCCCAGCATCACCGCTGGGGTTTAAATCGTGCTTTTTGTATCAGCATACCTATGTTTGCCTGCCCAGAATGCCAGGCTCAGGCCAGCCGGGCCTATGAAGAAATGAGTCAGAACCAGGGAAGGTATAACTATGTTTATTTACAGGATAAAGTAAATGATGTATTTAAGTGCATGACGACCTCGAAGAAATTGGAGACGGTTCTATAATATGCAAATTAAGCTATTAGATGATCGGTTGGTTAATAAAATTGCCGCCGGAGAAGTTGTGGAAAGACCGGCTTCAATAGTTAAAGAACTGGTGGAAAACGCAATCGATGCCGGCAGCAGCAGAATATCAGTATTAATTGCCGGCGGCGGAATTGACCGCATTGAAGTCGTTGATAATGGGTACGGAATACCGGCCCATGATGTACTGCTGGCCTTTGAGAGACATGCCACCAGTAAGATCCAAGCAGAAGCTGACCTTAATAGTATACATACCATGGGATTCAGGGGTGAGGCTTTGCCAAGTATAGCCTCGGTCAGCCGGATAGAAATACTCAGCCAATGTGAATCAGGGGCAGGAATCAGGGTGTGTCTCGATGGAGGCAAGCTCAAGGCAAAAGAGTATTATCCCACTGCTGCAGGAACCAAAATAATTGTGCGGGATGTTTTTTATAATACCCCGGCGCGTAAAAAGTTTTTAAAATCCCCGGTCAGCGAGGGTATTCATATCCATGAAGTTATCATCAGACTTGCCCTGTCCCGTCCCGATATCTCCTTTACCTTTGCCAATGAGAAAAAGCTTTACTTCAAGACCCCCGGCAATGGCAGCATAAGGGATGTGATGATCTCAATATACGGTCATGATTATGTCTCGAATTTTATTGATATCGAATGGCAGGGGGAAAACTATGCTATACGGGGCTTGATATCCAAACCTGAATGGCGAAGGACTAACCGGAAGAATCAACTATTTTATGTTAACAACAGGTTTATCAAGAGCCCCATGCTGGCTAAAGCTGTGGATGAAGGCTATCGCGGGCGGCTGCTCTCGCGTGAATACCCGGCGGTAGTTTTGTTTCTCACGGTTGATAGTAATGAGGTGGATGTAAACGTTCATCCCCAGAAAACTGAAATACGTTTTCGGGATGAAAAAATGATTTTCAACCTGGTAAATCGAGGACTAAAAGTGCGACTGGAGCAATTTTCAATTACAGGCAGCACTGAAGTTTCTGACTTGGACTCCAGCTTCAATTTCATGGAAGACAGAGGTTACACCTCATTTAGGAACGGAAGCAAATATATTGATACCCGCCGGGATGTTTCAGGGTTGCCGGACGGGGGGCAACCCCGCTGGTATCCGGAAGCAAGGATCAATGAACCGGGGGATGAAAACTATATTGCTGCCCCAACGTGTAAAATAAATGATCAGACATTAGCTTTCAACGAGTCTTCTGCAGCTTCAGCCACATTCAAATCCAGCGACGGCATTGCTGCTCAGATGGCTTTTGACAATAGTGAATATGCAGTAATTGGACAATGTTTTAATTCCTATATATTGTGCGAAAAAGATGAAGATCTTTGGATAGTTGACCAACATGCCGCTCATGAAAGAATAAACTATAACCGTTTGCTGGACAACCGCACCAAGGGTTGCGAATCTCAATTACTGGCCTTTCCTATAGCATTTGATCTATCCTCAGCTGAGATGGATAGTCTGGAATTAAAAATGAAGAATCTGCAAGAGTACGGTTTCCAAATTGAAGCCTTGGGAGATAATACTGTTGTTATCCGTTCAGCCCCAACTTTTTTGCGGGGCCAGGAAATAGATATAATTAAAGAGCTATTGGAGATCAGCGAGGAGCTTCATCCTGATGAACTAAAAAAAGAGATCTTGGCTAGGATAGCCTGCAAACAGTCGGTAAAAGCTGGTCAAAGCTTAACCCGGCAAGAAATGGCCACTATAATCAACGCTCTGATCCAAACCGCAGATTTTCATAACTGCCCTCACGGCAGACCTACAATAATTAAGCTTAACCATCAGGAACTGGATAAACGTTTTAAAAGGAAATAAATAAATGAAGTTTATTGTTACCACGACTCAGTCAATAGATGCTGTAAGCAATACCATGGCGGAATTCTTAGCAGATAGTCAGCTTGAATACATCCCGCGCCGCAGCCTTAGTCTGGAAAAATTAGCTGTCGAACATAATGCAGCAGGTATCATTGTCTGGCAATCGGAAGGGCCAATTCTATATATTGATAACGAAAAACTATTTTTCCATCCCAGTATGGCAAAGGTCAGGATTGCCGAATTTCGTAAAAAACAAAGAGCAGATTTGCTAATCGAAGCTTGTCAATTACAACCAGAAGACAGCTTTCTGGACTGCACCCTGGGGATGGGTGCCGATGCTATTGTAGCTGCTTATTTTAGTGAAACCGGTAAAATAACGGGCTTGGAATATGACAACGAAATTGCCCGGGTGATGAAGTGGGGAATGAAGTTATATCAGGGGAGAATGCCCTGGCTGGATCAGGCTATTAAGCGGGTGGAGGTAATTAACTGTGACCATACAGAGTATCTGGTTCGTCAACCAGATAAATCATATGACATAGTATATTTTGATCCTATGTTTACCAGCCCGATTAAGCACAGTCAGCCTATTTCACCCTTGCGAAAACTGGCTAACCATGATTCAGTTAATACAGAAACCATACAGGAAGCCTGCCGCGTGGCCAGAAAACGCGTGGTAATGAAAACTTTACTGGCAGGCGGAGAATTGGAAAGGCTGGGATTTGAGAAAGCAATAGGCAGCAAACACAATCCCATTGCCTATGGTATAATAGTTACTCAATAAACATAAGGTTTTTACCTCGAGGAGAATGTCATGCTGAAACTAGCAGCTCTGGTAGGTCCCACAGCAGTGGGGAAAACAGAACTTTCGATTAGACTGGCGCAAAGAATAAATGGCGAGATTATTTCTTGTGATTCCATGCAGGTCTATAAAGGTATGAATATCGGTACTGCTAAAGCCAGCTCTGCTGAGCTGAAATTGGTGCCTCATCATTTAATCGATATAGCCGAACCGGATGAATTATTCACTGTGGCAGACTATCAAAAGCTGGCCCAAGGGAAAATAAAAAATATAACTGAACGGGGCAGCCTGCCTATTATGGTGGGCGGAACAGGGCTATATTACCAAGCTGTGGTTGATGATTACAATTTCTTCCCCCTGGAGTCACAGCAAGCAGTACGGAAAAAATGGGAGCAGTTATACCTGGAACAGGGAAATGATTATGTATATGAGCAGCTCCGGATGGTTGATAAAGAATACGCAGAGAAAATAGCACCAAATGATAAAAAACGAATCATAAGAGCTTTAGAAGTATATGAGTTGACCGGCCAACCTTTCTCCCTTTTTCAGACCAGAAATCAGTCGGCCTATAACCTTGCGGCAGTGGGGCTTTTTCTGGAAAGAGAGCAACTCTATAATCGCATTGAGGAAAGAGTTGATAAAATGGTTGCTGACGGGCTGCTTGAGGAAGTTGCTGGGCTTAGGGAAAAAGGTTATGACCTCACTCTTAATTCAATGAATGCTCTGGGCTACAAACAGATCTTCAGCTATCTGGAAGGTTGGATTACTTGGCCGGAAGCATTGGATGATATAAAAAGGGAAACTCGTCGATTTGCCAAGAGACAATATACCTGGTTCAATAAAGATCAGCGGATACAGTGGCTGAATGTGGCTGATTATTCCAGCTCATCAGCCTTGTTGGAAAAAATTTATAGTCTCTTGGAAGGACAATTATATTAAGTGTAGAATTTTTATAATAGAATCAAAAAACAAAATATCATTATAGGGGGATGCAATCTTGAATGCTAAGAATCAGTATAATTTGCAGGATACCTTTCTGAATCAGGTAAGAAAAGATAAAATAATGGTTACAATTTTCCTCATAAACGGATTTCAATTAAAAGGGATAGTAAGGGGTTTCGACAATTTTACGGTTATTGTTGAGTTAGAAGGACGGCAGCAACTGGTCTATAAGCATGCTATATCAACTGTGGCACCTTTAAAACCTATTGGAGTTATTAATATGGATGCCAGAAATGAGACTGAATAAGCTCAGTTTTATATAATATTTTCCTAATGATATACATAATGACTTCTTGTAAGCATTTAAGTTGCACGAGAAGTCGTTTTTTCTGAATTGAAAAGGGATAATATATTATTGGGCTATGATTCCAATTATACATGAAGGAGGCGGATTATGTATTTTAGCGAACCTGTGAACAAGGTCACGGCAAACTTGAAAAGATTTAAAGAAAAGATTTCTTTCCAGGATATTCTCGGAATTATACTGGGATCATTTATACTTGCCCTTTCTATACAACTGATATTGGTTCCGGCTCACATATTGACCGGAGGCGTAACCGGTATTGCTATAATTCTTAAGTTTCTGCTGAGAATAGATATCTGGATATGGTATATAAGCCTTAATATACCGATATTTATCCTCGGATATAAATTTATTAGCAAACGGTTTGCACTTTACAGCCTGATCGGAATGCTAGCCCTGACATTATTTCTGAGGGTTACTCAGAACTGGATGCTGAATCTGGGAATAGACGATCTGTTATTGTCGGTCTTGCTGGGCGGGGTTATTTCCGGCCTGGGCACTGGAATTTGTCTGCGCTGCAAAGGTTCTACCGGTGGAACAGATATAATCGCAGTAATTATAAGCAATTTATGGGGATATAATATCGGCAGTATTTTTTTCGCTATCAACCTTATAATATTGGGAGTATTTCTTTTTACATCCAATATAGAATTAACGCTTTTTTCTGCCATTTCTATTTTTGTAAGCGGTAAAGTGGTGGATAAAGTCCAGTCAGGTTCCAATGTAAGTAGAACTGCTTTGATAGTATCCGAACAAAGCAACGATATAGCCGCAGCAATCATGGCTAATCTAAATCGCGGGTGTACTTATCTGGCAGGCAAAGGAGCCTATACCGGCGAAACCAGGGACATTATCATGGTTACCATAGCCCGAACCCAATTGCCGCGCCTGAAAGAGATTGTATTCCAGCTTGATCCCAATGCCTTCATTACAATTAATGATACAATTGAAGTCTTGGGTAAAGGTTTTAAGAAAAGCGGCCCTGAGTTTTAACAGTTTATGACAAATTGACGTATAAAAACCAGCATGCTACCATATAATCATTAAAGGAGTTGCCGCTTTTGGGAAGGCGGTAGGTTCACAAATTGGACTAGACCGCCAAACTAGGCGGTCTAGTTATTTTCTGAGCATTATACCCAGAGATACAATACCTATAATCAACAAATAGAATTGAAACCATTCTCAATAACTAACCATAGGCATCACCTCCCTTTCAAAGGGAAGTGACCAACCGCCAAACGACAACTCCATTGAAAGTTATAGCATATATATTTTTTGAAACTTTGCAATTACATAAAGTCATCATTAAATTAAAGGTAGGATATGATCAAAATTTTCTACCATGATAACGTATT
>JAQVWS010000189.1 GCA_028709585.1 Syntrophomonas sp.
GATGACGGGACATTTAAACCTGACGGAAATATCACCCGTCAGGAGGCTATGGCAATTTTAGCGCGAGCCATGGGTGCTACCAAGCTTGGAGAAGAGCTTGAGATAGATGCGAACGACATTCTTGCGGCATTCAACGACAATGCTGATGTTTCAGGCTGGGCTAAGGATTCTGTGTCAAAATGCATAAAGACAGGTGTTGTTACCGGCAGAGACAACGGTCAGATAGCTCCTCTGGACAACATTACAAGAGCCGAGACCGCAATTATGGTGCGTAGGCTTCTTCTCAATTCGGGTTTGATTAATGAATAGGTGTTGTATATTCGCAATTTGAGGTTTCAATAAAATGAGCAGGTGTATTTTCTAAACGGAGATACGCCTGTTTTTTTATGCCCTTTTCTAGGACCCAATAAAAACGATTGGAGGAACCAACATATTATGGCGATGCGGAGAAGTCAAATTCCGGGAAACATACGAAGAATTATGATAAAAAAGTCGGAATGAGAAAGTTTTTATAAAAATTTACAGCTATGTTCACGGTTTTGTTAATTATCGGTGTTTTATAATTATCTAAAGGAATATGATGAAATAATGTTGAGATTAAATGTTGATGTTCAGGATAATAGCTTAATTTTGTGAATAGAATAGGAGGCGTAAAGAATGTTAAAAACGATTCAAAAAAGGATGACTGTTGTATTAATTGTGTTGATGCTTTTACAATTGTTTGTTGGTGTGTCACCGGTGTTGGCAAACGATTTAAGTGATCAGAATGTGGAGCTGGTTGAGGATGTTGGAGAAGATATTGAAGAAGAATACGATCAAGATCGAGGCGAAGACGGTGCGGCAGATATAGGAAATGGGAAGGAAGCAAGTAGAAACCCATTTACGATTAAGCGTGGCGATGTGGAAGGCATAGATTTAACATATGTAAGAGATATACAGAACTTGTCACCTGATAATGTAAATAAAATAACTTTCAATAAACAAGAACATGAAATCAATAATGAAGGGATAACAGGATTTTTTGCGGAAAGGTCAAAAGAAAGCAATAATATTAGTTTAGAATCGGCAGGACCTTTCATAAGTATAAATCCCGAGGATGTTCAAAACAGCAGAATAATCCTTAACGCCCATGACTCTGCCAAACCGGTCGCGGGGTTTGGCAGTGCGCTGGATTTTCCTGCAAATTCACAAAGCAGAATTAATGTCCCATTCAAAGATACCAAGCGGGATGAATATAATAATGATGATACAAAGATAAGCGGTAATTCGGATTTCACCATATCTATGTGGATTTTCCCGCAAGGAAATGAACCATATCAAACTCTGTTCCGCCAGTATGGAGATGCAAACGATAGCGGTAACTTTGGTTTAGATTTTAGATTTATTAAACACAATGAGGATGAAGGATATCTATATTTTGGATTCAATAGTAGAGATTCCGGCGGCTGGCAAAATGCATTTCCTTGGGGTGACGAAGCATCAATAGCTAATATCACCAAGATTCCAATAAACCAGTGGACTCATGTTGCGCTTACGAAGTCGGGGAAAAGTGTAATACTTTATGCCAATGGTACAAAGTATTATGAAATGACTTTAGATGAATTGCGCTACGCAGCGCATGCGCCTTTAAAGAATGGCAATATAAGTATTGGCGGCACACCTTTTGTGGACCAATTTTTTTGCGGACGAATGGATGAAATCCAATATTGGAATACCGCACTTACACCCGTTGAAATTGAAGCTTGGATGTATAGGGAAATAGACAACACTCACAAAAAATATAATAATTTAGTTTATTACTATAAACTTAATCAAAACAGCGGAACTACAGTTATAGATTCAAAAGGGTCCTATGACGGAAACACAGTTAACATGACAGATAAAGACTGGATTGCTTCAAATGTAAGAGATTGGTCAGTAACCGCCGGTTCAACTCTTAAAGGCCGGTTGGTAGGATCATATTTAGGTGGTTCAAGTAAAAACGGGACTGATTGGAGACTGACCTTTGAAATTGTAGAGCAGGCAAAAAAAGGAACAGCAACTATTACCGGAGAGAATGAATTTGAATACTGTACTAAGGATACAAAACAGATTGGTAGTGATTCTTTTACATATAAAGTGAAGGACCCTAACGGAAGATATTCAAATACTTTTACCATGAATATAGATATAATACCCGCTCCTATAAATTATATAGACGAAAACGGAGAAACAAAAAGTATAGGGTATAACAATGTCACAAAAATTACCTCTTCTTCTGCTATTCTTAATAATGGTTGGTATTTTGTAGATAGTAATATTACTAGAAGCGATACAATCACTGTAAACGGTAATGTGCATTTAATTCTTGCCGACAATTCATCTTTAACTGTCATACCCTTTAAAACGGGCATTAATGTTTCGGAAAACAATAGTTTGACAATCTATGCCCAATCAGACGGAGATAAGGCTGGCTCCCTCAATGTCATTAGTCCTACTTTCGCAACAGGCATCGGCGGAGCAGAAGGGGGCTCTGGTGGAAATGTAACCATAAATGGCGGTATAGTCAGAGCCACAGGCGGGTCATGGAGTGCAGGCATCGGCGGAGGGGCAGAAGGCTCTGGTGGAAATATAACCATAAATGGTGGTATAGTCACAGCCGGAGGAGACCGCTATGGTGCAGGAATAGGAGGCGGCAACAAAGGCAACGGGGGCAATGTAATAATTAACGGCGGAACAGTCACTGCTATGGGAGGAGATTATGCTGCAGGCATTGGCGGCGGCGAAAACGGCAACGGGGGCAATGTAATAATTAACGGCGGAACAGTCGCTGCTACGGGAGGAGATTTTGCTGCAGGCATTGGCGGCGGTTGCAAAGGCAACGGGGGGACCATAATAATCAAAAACCATCCTA
>JAQVWS010000004.1 GCA_028709585.1 Syntrophomonas sp.
GGCAGACTTTCGGCGTGATCAAATGGTACTGGTATCGTACCTTTGTCTGGGGGCAAATCTAAAAGATAGCAATTCTACCCTGCTCCAAAAACTGGTAGAGGAAGATAGAACCGTTTCTCCTCTCCAAGCAGAATCATCAGGATTATACCAGCCCCAGCCGGGTACAAACCAGGAATCAATTATTGTCCCTGCCATCAGTGAAAGCAATAATAGATTTCAGGTTAGTAATAAGGATGAATTAACCCTGGCCTTGAGCGCAGCCATGATGAAGCTAAAAATGGAATTCATAGTGGATTTGCATGAATACTCCGGTGATATCCTGCCAGATTTTGAATCGGCTGTAAATGGGGCAATCGATCTTATTAATCAAAATACAGGCATCAAAGACCTGTTAAGCCAATGGCAGTATTCCGGCACCTCACAAAGTCTGAACATTAAAATGCAATACCGCTATAGCAACGCAAGTCTTGCTCAAGAACTAGTTCAGAATGAAAACGTACGGGACAAAGTAAAAGAAATAGTTGCTGATATTATTAAACCTGGTATGACCGATTATGATAAGGAGAAAGGTCTGCATGATTATATTGTCAACAATAGCCAATACGACTATAAGAACCTTTTAAATAACACTATTCCCAAGCATTCTTATTCTCCCTATGGCATCTTGGTTCTGGGCCGCGGGGTATGTCAGGGCTATGCCGAATCTTTTGCCTTATTATGCCAGGAAGCCGGCCTGGAATGTCAGGTCGTCACCGGCGAGGCGTATAGCTTCGGACAGTGGAGCAGCCACGCCTGGAATATAGTTAAAATCGACGGGATTAATTATCACGTAGATGTTACTTTTGATGATCCCATAACCGATAACGAAACCTCTGTATTAAACCACAATTATTTTAATTTAACTGATGATCAGTTAGCCGAAGATCACAAATGGGAAAGGTCAGCCTATCCGGTGTGCTCAGGAGCTGATATTTAGCTTACTAACTAAGAGAGGGCTGTACTGATACCTATATAGTATCGATACAGCCCTTCACATTCTATGTGTATAGCTAGTGTGTGCCCTCTACCACTCTGGCGGCAGATCCCGCAACTGTTTCAGATAATAGACCGGTCCATCCAGACAGATGAATTCGCTGCCGATATTACAGCGCCCGCATTTGCCTATTCCGCATTTCATACGCATTTCCAGGGTGGTAATTACCTGATCATCATTGTAGCCCATCTTTTCCAGGGACTGAAGGACGAACTTAATCATAATCGGCGGGCCGCAGACCACAGCTATGGCGCCTGCAGGAGCGGGATTTATCTCTTCCAGATAAGACGGTACAAATCCCACATGCCCATCCCATTCTGCTTCAGCATTATCAATGGTAACAAACACCTCTGTATTGGGTTCTTGGGGCCACAGCTCGAACAGTTCTTCTTTGAAACAAAGATCAGCCTTACTGCGGCTACCGTAAATTATCGTAATCTTGCCATAGTCCTGCCGGTTTTTGAAGCAATATTTAATAAAGGAACGCAAAGGGGCCAGCCCAATGCCTCCGGCGATAAAAACCATGTCTTTGCCTTTGCAGTCATTAACCGGAAATCCATTGCCATATGGGCCTCTGACTCCAATTTTTTGTCCTATTTCAATCTGATGGAGTTCATCGGTTAAGAGCCCCACGCGTTTAATGGCAAATTCCAGGTATTCCTGGTTCTCTTGCCAGGTACAGGATATCATGGCTTCTCCAATCGGCAGGTGGGATACCATTCCACACTGGCCGGGAGCCACCTGGAAAGGAACTCCATTGCCATCTGGATTTTTGACGAAAAAACTTTTCACATCCGGGGTACGGTCAATAATATCAATTACCTCAACAATATTTGGCACCAGCGGTTTTTCACTGCAGGTACATTTGTGATCCTTATCAGGCATTTATCTCTGCCTCCTTTACTGCATCGATAATCCTTACGATGTTAATATCTGTCGGGCAGACGATCATACATCTTCCGCAGCCGGTACATAAGGGAGTTCCGTATCTTTCCTTAAAGAACTGCAGTTTATGCAGAAATCTTTGGCGGAAACGTTCTTTGCTGGCTCCGCGAGGATTGCCGCCACCGGCCTCCCGTGAATATTCTTCAAACATGCAGGAGTCCCAGGTGCGGAAACGATAGCCTTGTTCTCCCCACATTTTGACCTGAATATCAAAACAGTAACAGGAAGGGCAAACATAGGTACACATGCCGCAGTTGACACAGGGCTCAGCCAATTTGTCCCATAAGGGGTGGTCAAACATATCTTTTAGTTTTTCAGCTACCCCGCTGTAATCAACATTCTGGATGAAGGGTTTTATAGCCGGCAATTTTACTTCTTTCTCTTCCAGTATATCTGCCAGCAATGCTGTTACAGCTTCGCCCTTGTCACTTTTTACTTCCCAGCCATAACCATCTCCCACATCGTGAAGAATTACGTCGGCACCTGCCGGTTCCACACAATTAACCTCCATAGCGTTGCAAAAGCAGTTGGGTCCTGGTTCATAACAGGCATTAGCTATAATGGTATTGGCACTTCGGCGTGCTTTATAAAGGCTGTCTTCATAGCCTTTAGTCAAAAAGGCCAGATCCATAGCCATAATGCCTTTGACATCACAGCCCCGGGCCCCAAAAATAATATTGGCGCTGGTATCTTCATAAGTCTTGTCAATATTTACTTCCACACCCTGGCTTGCAATGCCGTAAATTCTCTCAGTCTGAGGAAATACAGCATTCTTGGGGGACTGATAAACGTTCAGGGCCTCCAGCATTAGTTCATCCTGGCCTTCTTCAAAGCTCTTCCAGGTAAAATATCCACTTTGCTTGCCCTTTTGCATAGGCACAAAAACTTCCGCAGAATCACTTAGTTTATTTAAAGCTGTTGACAGTTTGTCTTTGCTTAAAACCTTCACATTTCTCACCCCCTATAAAAAGTCGTCCGGGTCGTTTTCACGGTACACGCTTAGTGGGGGTTTGGAACCTTCCACATATTGCATGCCTGCTTCAGGCCCGCCATATAATAAGCCGACATCTTGAATTAGTTTCTTGTTTAAGAGCATTAAAGGAATATTCACCGGACAAACACGCTCACACTCTCCGCATTCTATGCAGCGTCCGGCCATATGGGCGTGTTTAACCAGATGATACATCATGTTGTCACTGGTACTGTTTTCGCGTCCTACCCATTGTGGTTTCATCTCATCAAAAATACATGTCCGGCAGTCACAGGCAACACATACCTGGCGGCATGCATAACAACGAATACAGGAGGAAATAGTATCTTCCCAGAATTTATAACGCTCATCAGCGGACATCTGTTCCAGCTCTTTGACTTTGGCAAAGCGATCGCCCTGTTGTCTAGGAGTTTGCTCGGTTCCGACCAATTCATCATATATCACCGGATTGGGTTGAATACAGTCCAGACACTTCCAGGCCAGTCCTTCCTCTTCCTTGCGGCTAAATCCGCCATAATTCCTGGCAGCAGCCAACGGGTCTTTCAATCCCGGACAGGGAATACCTACTATATAGAGCCGGTCTCTTTTAATCTGCAAATCCTCCAGAAGCCTTACAATCCCGCGGGAATCGCAGCCTTTAACCGCAATGCCTATTCTTTCTTGGCTGTCTCTGAATTTCAACAGAGAATTAGAGACGTTATAGATGCTGTATTCATTAAATACAATATTCTTAACATCTTCCGCGCTCCTAGCCACATAGGAATTGGTGTGAAACTCGTGTTCGCCCTGCTGGGCCCAGGCTAAAAATATGTCAATCTTGTCTTCTGCAAAAAGCCTGGCTGCTATTTCTTGTATTTTCTTGGTTATTTCTTTCATCGCGCATCCCTCAGCTTTCTGTTGGGTCCGAGCTTTTTGATGTCCGACACTACTTTACCCATTGTTTCTTGAAACTTTATACCTTCAGCACCCGATATCCAGGAAACCTGATATCTCTCTGGCTCAATACCGATAAATTCCATCAAGCCTTTCATAACTGTATGCCGACGGCGTTGATAGTAATTGCCACTACCATAGTGGCAGTCACCAGGGTGTCACCCGGAGAGAAGCACACCATCTACCCCGCGGTTGAAAGCTCTTAAAACCAACATGGGATCCATTCGCCCTGAACAGGGAGTTCGAATAATGCGTATATCTGCTGCATATTCCAAATGGTTTAAGCCCGCCAAGTCTGCTGCTGCATAGGAACACCAATTGCAAGCAAAAACAATGATTTTAGGTTCCCAGCCAGCTTGTATATCTATAGACATAATGCATCCACCTCCGCAACAAGTTGGTCATTGCTAAATCCCTTCAGGTTCAGCGCCAAAGTCCGGCAAGCCGGCAAACAAGCACCGCATCCCTGACAAAGACTGCTGTTTACTTCTGCCACCTGGCGGGTAAAGGGTCCATGTCCGTGCCCGCCGCGTTCTTTAATCTCTACCAGGGAAAGAGCATTATAGGGACAAATCGGCACACACAGACCACAGCCGGAACACTTGCTAATATCCACTTCGGATGTCATAGGTTCGGTGGCCAGTTCGGTCTTGGAGAACAAGCCTAACACCTTTACTGCAGCACCGCTTGCCTGGGCGACGGTATCAGGAATATCTTTGGGTCCCTGACAGGTTCCGGCCAGGTAAACACCAGCCGCAAAGGTTTCCACCGGCTGTAATTTGGGATGGGCTTCCTGGAACCAACCGTCTTTGTCCACTGAGAAACCTATTTTTTTCGCCAGTTCCGCTGCTCCAGTTGATGGTACCATGGCAGTAGCCAGGACTACCATATCTGCTTCAACTTCGAGTTGTCTTCCCAATAGAGTATCTTCAGATTTTAAAATCAGTTTGTTTCCTTGTGGATATATCTTGCTCACCCGGCCGCGAATATATTTAGCACCGGCATTCAGTGCCCGCTGATAAAATTCCTCGTAGTTCTTGCCAGCGGTCCGCACATCCATATAGAAGACATAAGCTTCACTGTCTTCAATCTTGGTTTTGACCTGATAGGCGTGCTTGGCCGTATACATACAACAGGCCCGGGAGCAGTAGCTTTTGCCTTTGGTGTCATCTCTGGAACCCACACACTTGATAAAAGCGATGTTCTTAGGCTCGCTGCCATCAGAAGGCCGTATAATCTTTCCGCCCGTAGGACCACCGGCTGAAATCAGCCGTTCAAACTCCAATCCGCTAATAACATCGGGGTATTTTCCATAACCGTATTCCCCATAGGCACTTTTCCAGTCAAACTGGTCATAACCGGTGGCCATAACTATAGCCCCGATTTCAATTTCCTTGAATACTGCCATGTCCTTAAAGTTGATAGAATCTGTAGGGCAGACTTTTTCACATATGCCACATTTATCCTTGGTCAACTTTAAACAGTTTTCGGCATCTATATAGGGCTTACCTGGAACAGCCTGGGGAAATAGTTTGTGAATAGCCGTTCTCTTGCCCATACCAAAGTCAAATTCATCTGCCAGTTTCTTGGTTGGGCATTTTTCCATACAGGTTCCACAACCGGTACAGGCATCCCAATCAACATATTTAGGTTTTTGTTTTACAGTTACTTTGAAGTTGCCAATGTATCCGCTTACCTGGGTAACTTCTGAATAGGTCATTAATTCAATGTTAGGGTGCTGCGCCGCAGCAACCATCTTGGGGGTGCCAATTCAGGCTGCGCAGTCCATAGTGGGAAAGGTTTTGTCCAGTTGGGTCATCTTCCCGCCAATGGAGGCCTCTCGTTCCACAATAACAACCTGCTGCCCGCCCTCGGCAATATCCAGGGCAGCCTGCATTCCGGCAATACCGCCTCCAATTACCATCGCTTTCTTGGTAATGGGAACTGTTGCTGCTTGCAGTGGTCTGTTGCGTAAGGCTTTAGCTACCGCCATGCGCACCAGAGACTGAGCTTTACGGGTAGCTTGTTCGCGGTCATGGGTAACCCAGGAGTTCTGCTCACGAATATTGACCATTTCCATCATATAAGCATTGAGTCCGCCTGTTGCCGTAGCTTTGCGGAAAGTATTTTCATGCATGCGCGGTGAACAGGATGCTACAACAACCTGCTCCAGATTCTGTTCCTGAATAGCGTTTCTGATAAGTTCCTGACCAGGATCTGAACACATATATTTATAATTGGTGGCATAAACAACGCCGGGCAGTGTTTTTGCGTATTCAGCTACTCTTTCGGTATCAACTGTAGCAGCGATATTAGTTCCACATTCGCATACAAATACGCCAACTCTTTTTTTCATCTACTCCGTCTCCCTCCCCTGTGAAATAACCCTTTATCTTAAGGACACCCTAGTGTTTCCTGCTGGCAACAATATATTGCTTAATCCTGACATTCGCCCTGCCTTTTCAGCTCTTGCTGCACAAAAGCTGCTGCAGCCTTCTGGGCTAATTCCATGTCTTTAGCCATTAAATGAGCCAGCTTGCCGATGCGCTTATCATCCAGGATAGACGCCAGGACACCTGCCTGAGCAGGATCAGCCACTAATTTGGCTGCCATCTTGTCAGGATTCTTCGTCAAAGCAGCTACAAAGCCAGCTACTTTCTTGGGATCTGGCTCGTCTGCAGCGCCACCAGTTTTAACCGCTTTTTCTTTAGCGCCAGCGCCTTTAGCCTTAGCTTTGGCAGCAGCTTCCTGGGCGGCCTTTTCTGCCGCAGCTTTAGCTTCGGCAGCTCTTATCTTAACCGTATCCAGATACTTACCGGCTTCCACAAAGTGTTTGTCTATCCCGACTGTTTTCGGTGCGTCCCCGCAGGCAATGGCAACCAGTTGAGTTATATAATATATCGGTATATTAAATTTTGTTTTATAGGCTCTTTCGGCTGCTTTTTGACGCATATCCAGGTTCATCATGCATAACGGACAGGCAGTGACAATGCACTCGGCCCCTGCGGCCTGGGCGTTTAACAGCACCTCATAAATCATCTTGGTTCCCACATCCGGCCTTGAAGTCGCTAAAGATGCCCCGCAGCATTCCGTTTTATAAGGCCAATCAATAGCCTGGGCTCCCAGGGCTTGTATCACTTGATCCATGCTCTGGGGCTCTTCCGTATCATCAAATCCGGTATGCTCTCTGGGTCTTACCAGCAGACAGCCATAGTAACAGGCAGCTTTCATGCCGGCTAAAGAGTTTACTACCTTTTCCCGAATCTTTTCCAGCCCAATCTTATTAGCTAATAAGTCAGGTATGGATACGGTCTCTTGTCTGGCATCATAAGGCATTTCAATAATAGCCTCAATTTTTTCCTTTAGTTTACGGTCATGACGCATGGCATGCTCGGTAGTCCGAAATCTGTTATAGCAGGCTGCGCAAGGGGCTAGAATATCAAGTCCGCTCTTCTCTGCGATGGCCAGGTTGCGAGCCGGTAACGCAAGGGAAAGGAGCTTGTTGGTGTTATGCCCCGAGGTAGCCCCGCAGCAATTCCAATCCTCAATTTCTTCCAGCTCTATCCCCAGTATAGCTGCAGTCCGACGGGTTGATAGACCATATTCCAACCCGCTGCCATCCAAAGAACAACCCGGATAATAGGCTAGTTTCATATCTACTCACCCCCCTTTTCCTGTGAACGCTCAAATATTTTTCTAACCGCATCACGGCCTTTTATTCTCTCCGGCAGTATCCCCAATTTACCTTTCAGGTACATGGGCAATCCCAATTCTGAATCTTTCGTAAACTGCTTGGTGGCAGTATTATACTGTAATGTCAATCCGGCCTCATAAGTTCTGCCAAACCACTTTACCCCATTTAAGAAAGCCTTATTAAAAGCGGCTACCTTTTTATCAGTAATCCGGTTCTGCGCAAGAGCCTCCCTGCGAACTGCATCCATCAGGGCAGCAATGTCTACTCCGCGTGGACAGCGGGAAGAACAGGTTTCACAACTGGCGCATATCCAAACGCTCTCCGCATTCAAAGCCTCATCAACAAATCCCAGTTGTAATAGTCTAATAACCTGACGCGGAGGGTAATCCATGGCAAAAGCTGCCGGACAACCCGCGGTACACTTTCCGCATTGATAACATAGATTAATGCTTGTACCTGCTTCCTTTTCTAATCTGGATATTAAAGCCTTCTGTCTATCACCGGTGGGAGATAGTTTTACGGCATTCGCCAAATTCCTCGCCCCTTTCCTCGACTTAAGAGTTAATAAAAAATTGCCTTACGACAATATTGAACTCGAATTAGTTGAAAATTCTTATAATTATATCATATAAAGTCTTTTTTAGACCAGGGAAATTTCTATATAAGATTTCCGCTATTCTTCTTGTAACGTTGCAAGATATATGCCAGACCGCAACTTCTCCTTATTTATTTTGCGGTTCATCTTGTGTATCTTCGGTTCATTTATAATTATAATCCTATTTTCGCTATATTACAATAATTCCGTTATTAAATAATTCAGTAATTTATCCGGATTAATACAGTTTTAATAAGAAATAACTCTTATGGGTTATAATAATAATAGGTTGCTATTGTGCTTTAAAACGATTAAATAAATATTAAGTGTTGCAAAATGTTACTTTACTGTATGCAACACTGTTCCTTTTTGGGTCAGCAAGATAAAATCGGAACCTTCGGGTGGATTATCGAACCCCATATAGTTCCGCCAATATCCAGCTTTGATAGAGTTGATATTTTTTCCTAAACATCTGTCATTGTTTCATCTGCTGAACGATCTGCATCATTTTCTTTAGATTTATCTTGAGACCGGGCAGCCATCTTTTGCCACCATTTACCGTGCCGACGAATTACATAATCCTGGTCAATTTTGCCGGTGAACATACTTGCCACCAAAGGCCGGTTGTCTTTGATAATAAAGGCCAACAGATGCACAATAATGGATAATAGCAAAATTACCGTAAAAAGATTATGAATCTGGGCCAGCCAGAATACACTGCTGGTAGATAAATATACCCCCGGCATATTCTTATATACTTTCAGTATACCGGTAATTATTAGTGCCAATATTGAAACCGCAGTTACCGCAAAGGCCAGCCTTTGTTCGGCTAAATACTTATCATTCTCAGGCTCCGGGGCCAAGCCTGCCATGGAAGCAAATATCTGCACCGACTCCTTTATATCTCCTCGGCGAGGCAAAATATCGTACCTCTTGCTATATAAAAGATAGGTTATATAATAAGCGCTGATAAAAATCAAAACTATAGCTGCAACATAATGGATATTCAAGGTTATCAGGAAATTGCTGGACCATCCCAAACCAGGCAGCTGGTCTATAAAATATCTTTTATAAATTGGCATTTGTCCAAAACCGGTAAACAGTAATATAAAAATTGAGATTGCAACGGTCCAATGAATAAAGCGCACCAGTATATTGTGACGCTTAATCTTCATGGTCATCGTCTCCCTTCATTATTTGATAGGTGCTGATTGCAGCGGCCAAAATTCCTGCTGCCGGCGCCATAAGGAATCCACCCAGCATTTTATCCGGCATATTTAAAGGATTTTCCATATTAACAGCCATATTAATCCTGCCTGGCTGGCCGTCTATATCCTGAGCCAGGATAGCCTTATTGATTACCTCAAATGGTATTTTGGAGATGTAGAAATTTGATGTCCCACCGTTTTCAACATCACCATATATATAGCCATTATTTTCCTTAGCCCAGTTTTTAGCATATTGGCGCAGCTCTGCCTTATCGCCAAATTTAATTGCCCCCTGAGGACACGATGATACACAGGCCGGCTGACCGCCGTCAGCAATTAGGTCATGGCACATATCACATTTGTACATTACTCCCCCGCCTGCATAATCAGGCGCCACTTGCAGATAAAGGCCTACCCCGGCTTGGCGCTGCGGTATATGCCAGGGGCAAACATCGCGGCATTTTCCGCCCCCAAAGCAACCGTTGGGATTTATAACCACCGGCCCTTCGGGCAACTTATCATTTACGCCAAAAGGACACAGTGTCGAACAGGGCGGATTGTCACAATGCATGCACTTGCGCGGAATATGAATCTTTACTTCTTCTCCGTTATGGACAAATTCCAGATGCTGTACATATGTCCAATTATACGGGGTTAGCCGGTCATTTAGATCTCTTTTATGCGACCAGTCCTCAAACTTTTTCTGCGGCCAATAGTTTTTTATAGGCTGCTGGGGCTCAGGGTATTTGGGCATATTTTTAACCCGGCACCCGGCCACACATGCAGGGGTATCCAAATGCGGACATCCGTTGCATTTAGTTAAATCATGAAGCATTGCATAATTTTCTGACGACAAGGTCTGGGCTGCAGCTTTCCCGGCACCGCTTAATATGCTGGCGGCAGCAGCCCCAGAAACAGCGGTTCTTATTAAAAATGATCTTCTTGTGATTGCCATACTATACCTCCTAATAAATATACCCCCTATGGGTATTTTATATCTCTATTTTATACATTCGTATAGATTTTGGCAATAACAAATATTTTTCTTCTGTAACTATCATAGGATAAATAAACATAATAAAATAAATTTTCGGGTAATCCTAACCGTAAAAAAGAGGGGTTGTCCCCTCTTTTAAGCAACTTCAAAATGCCGTTGTTTATGCCCATCCCAATAATCGTACGGTTTGAGCTACCACAAAACAAAGTATTATACCGGTCATGGTTGGTACTATAAAAGCCACCAACGGCCATTTCTTGCTTTGGGTCTCTTTGCAGATAGTTAGTAAAGTTGTTCCGCAGGGAAAATGATTAAGGAAGAAGAGCATAGTACATAATGCTGTCAACCAGGTCCATTCATGGGAAACAAACAACTCTCGCAATGATTCCAGACTGTTTATTTCGATTAGCTGACCGGTAGACATATACGCCATTATTAGAATGGGAATAACAATCTCATTGGCTGGAAATCCTAATATAAAGGCAATCAGTATAAATCCATCCAATCCCAGATAACGAGCGAACGGGTCTAAAACATTAGCTCCATATTGTATGATGCTTATCTCATTGTCGCCCATGAAAACATTAGCCATTATCCAGATAATTAAACCAGCCGGAGCCGCTACCATAACCGCCCGGCCAAGAACAAATAAGGTACGGTCATATAGGGAGCGCACTATGATCCTCCCTATTTGTGGCTTTCTATAGGGAGGCAATTCCAAAGTAAATGAGGAAGGCATTCCCTTTAGAATGGTATGGGATAGAAGTTTTGAAACCGTTAATGTTATAACTATTCCCAGAACTATTAAGGCTACAATGGTTAAAACCGCCAGCACAGACTGGTACTGGCCTGCTGATCCAGCGATAAATATCATGGCCAGGGCAATTAAGGCTGGAAAGCGTCCGTTACAGGGCACAAAATTATTGGTTATCGTGGCAATCAGGCGCTCCCGAGGGGAGTCAATAATTCGGCAGGCAATCACGCCGGCTGCATTACAACCGAGTCCCATGCACATGGTCAAGGCCTGTTTCCCATGAGCGCAAGCCTTCTTAAAGAAGTTATCCAGATTAAAAGCAACCCGGGGCAGGTATCCCAGATCTTCTAAAATGGTGAATAGCGGGAAAAATATAGCCATGGGCGGCAACATTACTGCTATAACCCAGGCCAGGGTTCGATAAACACCCAGAACCAGTGCTCCATGCAACCAATTCGGGCAATTAACCCACAGGCAAAAATCGGTTAATTTTTCCTCAAACCAGAATAAACCTATGGTCAGCGCTTGGGAAGGATAATTTGCCCCCTCAATCGTAATCCACAATATCAAGCCCAATAAGCTTATCATAATAGGTATGCCAAAAAGCCTGGATGTCAGGATATTATCAATTTGGCGGTCCTGTTGATTGTACGATTGTTTTGCATATGATATAGTTGCAGCACTAATCTCTTCAGCATTTTTTAAAATCTCTAATACCATGCTATCGCACAATTCATCTTTGCCAATATTATTCTGCACCAGATATTGCTCCAACTGGGTTAAGGTATGTAATATATCTTTTTCCGAACAGATATCCTTTGCCAGGTATTTGCCTACCACCTCCAGGAATGGGTCTTGATTCTCTAATAACCTTAAAGATATCCATCTGCTTATAAACTTGTCTTTTATGCATAGACTAATAACTGGTTCAATTTTACTTACCAGATCTTCAATTAAACTATTATAATGCACCTTTAGGGGCTTAGTTGTTATTTTACCGCTGGCTACATCTTGTATGGTATCCTGCAGCTCATTCAGACCCACCCCCGTCCTGGCACTGGTTCCTATGACTGGGACTCCCAGCAGCGAGGAAAGGCGCTGTAAATCAATATGAATACCTTTCCTTCCGGCCTCATCCAACAGGTTTACACATACCACTACTTTATCAGTAATCTCCATAATCTGCAGAACCAGGTTGAGATTTCTTTCCAGAGTTGTTGCATCGGCAACCACAACCGTTGCTTGTGGTCTGCCAAAACAGATAAAATCTCTGGCAATCTCCTCTTCGGGTGAATTAGCTGCTAATGAATAGGTGCCCGGCAGATCAATTAAATTATAATTATTACCTTTATGGTTATACCTCCCCTGGGCATTGGCTACGGTTTTGCCCGGCCAATTTCCGGTATGCTGATTTAATCCGGTCAGACTGTTAAAGATGGTGCTTTTACCGGTATTGGGATTCCCGGCGAGGGCAATTACCAAACCATCGACACAATTTTGATACATGAGAGACGTCTCCTTAACCGAACCAATTGCTGATTTAGAGTGGAAATCCATTAATTGTACCGCCTTATTCATCTGTTGCTAGATATTCTACCAGTATTTGTGATGCTGACTCTGAACGAAGCGCGATGACCACTCCCCGTAATTCATAGGCAATCGGATCACCGCAGGGGCTTTTTTGTAATGACTTAATTTTTGTATTATAAACAAGCCCCAAATCCATCATTCTTCTTCTTTCATTACCCTGAGCGGTTAGTTTTTTGACTATTCCTGAACTGCCGGGTGAAAGCTGGTGTAATGGAATTAGACTACCCATAAATTTTTGCCTCCATAAAATAATGCCTCATAGCTTGAATATTAATAAAGAGTTATTTTAATCTTACGACCTATATTATGTCTGGAATAATCCTTTTGTTACTACTATGAATATAATCGCATCACAATTAACTGACTGTAAGTAAGTCATAATTTCGATAATAAATAAGGCAATATGTAATTAAAAAAACGAAGGACTTCACATGAAGTCCCTCGTTATGATATTTAACTTTTAATTGATTTAATTCCGGGAACTCCTGTCCGGAGCTTTAATCTCTATCTTTTTACCAAAATCAGAGAACTCCGCCAGGATTTCCAGACTCGTCTTTTCATTGCGCTTGTTGGTAGCAGTCAAAACTGCCTTTCTTATGATATCGTTATGATAATCAATCCAAATATGGTATTCAAAATCTTTCCACAGATTCTCCAGCAACTGGCTTTCCATCGAAGGTCTGCATTTTACCGTCAAACATTCAGTGCCAGCTATTTTTTCAAATCCAACCTTCTCTACTTGCTCAACATTATTAAATCTGAAATTAGACAGGGGATTTAATTCTGATATCAAAATATCTTCTGAATTTGTGGTACCACTTTCAATCACCAGCCATTTTTTTGACAGAGAATCATAATTATAGATGGTTCTGTCAATATAGTAAATATCAACTGGTGTGTTAACCATCTCCCCCTTTATATGAGTATTGCCATTACTTTTTTCCCCTTCTACCTGGCTTATCACCTCCTTTCGCTCATCGACCGTAAACCCAGAATGCAGAATGTATCTAAAACTATCACAAGCCATCATGTTATTTAAGGCTATCTGCAGTTCCATACCCGGTTCAAGCTTGATCTTCTCATAGAATCGATTTATGGTATTAAAGCCGATCAATAAGAGAATGGCCATTAATACGCCCATTAATAATATTACTACTATCCATCGGGTTCTATTTATCCCCTTCACCCCTCACCCCAGCAAGATTATGCCTAAAAGTATTGCAATATACTGTCAACTCAATTCGTAATATATTGTATTAGTGCATTTTTTAATATATACCGAAATGAAGGTCAGAATATTATTCCATAAATAACATGCGAGCCCGTCTCGGTGGCAAAACTGCGCCAAGTTACATAATCGAAAAAAGATGCCGCCCAATAGTTTAGTAAACTAATGAACGGCATCTCAATATTTTTTTAAAGCAATATCAGCAAATATATTAATATCGCTTTGTTTTATTAGTCACGGTAGGTTTATAGCGGGCAAGAGGCGTTATTATTACATCATGCCGCCCATGCCGCCCATATCGCCCATGCCACCCATACCGCCCATAGCACCTGCGCCTTTATTATCAGTTGGCTTTTCGGTTACTACGGCTTCGGTAGTGATTACCATAGCTGCTATACTGGCGGCATTTTGAACTGCGGAACGAGTAACTTTGGCAGGATCAATAATGCCAGCCGCAATCATATCCTCGTAAACATTAGTTAAAGCATTAAAGCCAATACCTGGCTGTGTAGCCTGTGCTTCCTTAACCTTCTCAACTACTACTGAGCCTTCAATACCAGCGTTATTGGCGATTTGGCGTAATGGTTCTTCCATAGCCTTTTTAACCAGTTTTACCCCGGTCATTTCATCACCTTCGGCCTGCACTTTATCAATGGAAGCCATCGCACTGATGAGGGCAACTCCTCCGCCGGATACGATGCCTTCTTCCACTGCAGCCTTGGTTGCTGCCAGGGCATCTTCAATACGGTGCTTTTTCTCTTTAAGTTCGGTTTCAGTTGCTGCACCGACTTTAATAATAGCTACACCGCCTGATAGCTTCGCCATTCTTTCCTGGAGTTTTTCTCTATCATACTCTGATTCGGTATCTTCAAACTGGGTCTTAATATTGGCAATACGGGTCTTAACCTCAGCTTCTGAACCAGATCCGTCAACAATAATAGTTTCATCTTTCTTCACTACTACCTTGGCGGCTCTACCTAGCATATCAACAGTAACGTTTTCCATCTTTATGCCTAAATCTTCAGAGACCAACTGACCTTTAGTCAAAACAGCAATATCTTCAAGCATTGCCTTTCTTCTCTCGCCAAAAGCAGGAGCTTTAACGCCAACACAAGTAAAGGTTCCTCTAAGCTTATTTACTACCAGAGTAGCCAGGGCCTCACCTTCTATGTCTTCCGCAATTATAAGCATCGGCTTACCGCTCTGAACTACCTTCTCCAGAACCGGCAGTATTTCACTAATAGCCGAGATCTTCTTGTCACAGATCAAAATATAAGGATTATCCAGGTTAGCTACCATCTTCTCAGTATCGGTGATCATATAGGGTGAAATATAGCCACGGTCAAAGTTCATGCCCTCAACTACTTCCAGGGAGGTACCCACTGAATTAGATTCCTCAACGGTAATAACTCCATCGCGGCCAACTTTCTCCATAGCATCTGCTATCAAGGAGCCAATCTCAGCGTCGCTGGCGCTTATAGCCGCAACCTGAGCTATAGCATCCTTTGATTCAACCGGTTTGCTGATAGCTTGAATTTCATCAACTGCAGCCTTGACTGCTTTCTCAATACCCTTTCTCATGATCATTGGGTTGGCACCGGCGGCAACATTCTTTAAGCCTTCTTTTATCATAGCCTGAGCCAAAACAGTAGCTGTAGTGGTACCATCTCCGGCAACATCGTTAGTCTTGATAGCCACTTCTTTAACCAGCTGGCAACCCATATTTTCCCATGGATCTTCCAGATCTATATCACGGGCAATAGTAACACCGTCATTAGTAATGGTTGGGGAACCATATTTCTTATCGAGAACAATATTTCTTCCTTTAGGACCTAAAGTAACCTTGACCGCATTGGCCAGAGTGTCTACACCTTTTTCCAGAGAACGTCTGGCCTCTTCACCGAACTTTATTTCTTTGGCAAGCATCTATGTACCCTCCTTAATTAATTATTAGATTATTTTCGCCAGGATATCTCTCTCACTGAGAATGAGAACGGTTTCACTGTCTAACTTAAACTCCATACCTCCATATTTCGAAAAAATAATCTTATCTCCTACAGCAACATCTAAGGCAACTCTTTCACCCTTATCATTTAATGCTCCAGGACCCACTGCCATAACTTCAGCTTCCTGAGGTTTTTCTTTGGCTGTGTCAGGTACAAAAAGCCCGCTTTTAGTTTTGGCTTCAGCCGTTTCGATTACTTTTACTACCACTCGATCTCCTAATGGTTGAATCTTCACAGGTATGCCTCCTTTATTATTTGTTGTTAGCACTCGACGTTTGCGAGTGCTAACATTTATTTATTATATTAGGCAAGATTAGCCAAGTACACAAATCACAATTTCGGCTAAATCCGCCTAATATTTTCGATTATTATTATTCTCCTGACTTTTTCCTTTTATACCTTCCGATTACTAACTATTTCAAAAAAACGTATTCAGCCGGTATCATTGCCTGTTTTCTAATTTTGTCCGCATTCGGTGCTGGAACCCTTGATTATATCCAGTCCGTGGCTTAATGCAGGCAAAATAGCCTCGATAGACTCCCTAACACCTTTAACGCTGCCAGGCAGATTAATTATCAGGGTTTTCCCTCTTATACCTGCCGCTGCCCTTGACAGCATAGCTTTCGGTGTCTTATTCAATCCATAGTAACGAATAGCCTCCGGAATACCAGGAGTCATCCGCTGGATTACCTTAAGAGTAGCTTCCGGAGTAACGTCACGGCTGGAAAAACCGGTTCCCCCTGATGTAAAGACAATATCCAACTTAAGTTGGTCACAGGCATGGATCAATTTCTCGATAATTATCTCTTCCTGATCAGGAATAATCTCATAATATTCAAACTCAAACCCATGCTCCACCAACATGGTCTGAATCTGCTTCCCGCTAATATCTTCCCGTTCTCCCCGGGAACCCTTATCGCTCATTATTAATATGCCGGTTTTGTACATTAATTTAACACCTCAACTAAATCACCTTTTTTTATGTCTCCTCCCTTTAGCACCTGGCAGAAAAGACCTTCATAGGGCAACAGAGTAACCCCAAAAGTCCTGGTAACTACGCTGGGGTGATCTTCCTTGCCTACCTGAGTTACCTCCAACACTGTATCCATACCGATTTTCAGTTTACCGCCCACACCTACTCTGCTGAGATCAATATCTTCAATAAGTAAATTTTCTGCAAACTGACCTGGTTTAATGTCCATTTTCTTTTCCCGGTTTACTTTAACCACGCTGGCCCAATTCAAACAGGTAACCTGGCGGCCCCAATCACCGCCATGACCGTCATTCTCAATTCCAAAGCCAGCTATTACCCTGGCTTTCTCAACTTCCTCTTTTAACTGCCCCCGCTCAGGGCTTATACAAATTGAATGCAGTTTACCCTTTTTCAACTAGTCTGCCTCCTTGTTGTCTGCTCTATTCAATTGCCCGCTTTTTCCGCCGGATTTTTCCAACAGCTGTATATTGGTTATCTCCATCCACCTGTCTATAGCTTTGCACATATCATAAACGGTCAGGGCAGCCACCGTAACCGCAGTAATTGCCTCCATTTCCACCCCGGTCTTGCCGCTGGTCTTAACCTGGGAATGGATAATTAAGGATTTGTCAGCCTCATCAAAGGTGAATTCAATATCTATCCCGTTTAACATGAGAGGATGACACATAGGTATCAGGGCGGGCGTTTGTTTGGCTCCCATTATACCTGCTACCTGGGCTACAGCTAATACGTCTCCCTTTTTAATGTTCCCCTCCCGAATAGTATGCAGGGTTTCAGCCTGCATACGAACAATGGCTTGAGCCCTGGCAAATCTTGTAGTATCCCGTTTGTCACTTATATCCACCATTCGCGCGTAGCCCTGCTCGTTTATATGACTGAGGTTCATTGGCTAACCCCCTATTTGATACATCTTACGATGATTTTCATTACCCCAACCAGTATTCATATAGTGTTTGTCAGGTTTGTTATTAATAGTGCTGCTAAAGATCCGGCCGAGTTCTTCATCACTAGCCCCATTTCGCATGGCCAGCATCAGATCGCTTTCGGTTTTATCATATAGACAGCCCCGCAGTTTTCCCTCAGCAGTCATACGAATGCGGTTACATTCTCCGCAAAAATGATTGCTCATCGGACTTATAAAACCTACTGAACCCCTACCGCCTTCCAGTTCGTAATATTTGGCCGGGCCACTGCCTTTGATTGTCCTGCCTTCCACTAGCTTATATCTCTTTTTAATTATGCTCATGGCTTCACTGCTGTTTACTATATTGCCACGATTCCAGAATTTTAAGTCACCGATAGGCATAAATTCAATAAATCTGATATGCAGCGGTTTATTGTAAGCCAGATCCGCAAAATCCATTATTTCATTATCATTAAATCCCTTTATCATAACGGTGTTTATTTTCACCGGGTCCATCTTAAGTTCCAATGCCCTGTTGATAGCCATCATGGCATCTTCCAATTTTCCCTGGCGGGTTATATAGTGGTATTTCTCCGCAACCATGGTGTCCAAGCTAAAATTAACCCGATCCAATCCAGCAGCCCTTAGTTCTTCTGCCATATCATAGAATAATGACCCATTGGTAGTCACCGCAATATCATCTATTTCCGGTATGGCACGAATATAACTGATTAATTGGCAGACGTTTCTTCTTATTAACGGCTCTCCGCCGGTGAGCCTGACCTTCCGAATACCCAACCGGGCAGCAATACTTACCAAACGGGCAATTTCCTCAAATGTCAGGATTCGATTGTGGCCCAGCCTTTCTACGCCCTCCAGAGGCATGCAGTAACGGCAACGCAAATTACAACGATCAGTTATGGAAATACGCAAGTAGTTTATATTTCTGCCCATAGTATCAAACAAATTCATCGCCCTCCTTTACCTTGCTTTGAACGGGCTTGTCTTTTAGGCCTATTTAAAGCACCCTAATTCACAGGCATATATCTTAATCTTAGCCTTTTCACAGGCTTGTCCAACTACCAGGGGACTAATACCCAATTTCTCTGCTAGCCCGCGAGCTTTGCTGCAGCTAATTTTTCCATCGGGAGCCAATTCTTTCAGTTTATCCACTAATTCCTTCTCTTCCATCAGAATACACCTCCAAAAAAATAAACGCCCACATAAGGGCGCTGGTAAACTCAATTATCTACTCGCTCTCCTTTCCAATGGGAGGCGTAACGGTTTCCTGTTACACCCTATCGTTCAGCGGCCATAGTAAATAACCTTAGGTCAACTGAATCGGAGTATATTTCATTTTAGGATTAAATTATACAATAAATCCATAGTCATAACAATAAACAATATGACTCTGCCAATTTATACATTAATCAAAAGAAATCCCAATTAAACGCCAGCTCTGATTTCTCTGTAATGATCCAGTGCACTGGCACATCTCCCGAATGGGGCATTATATCATCAACAACCTGAAACTCATAACAAACCCCGCATATGAAGGTACTAGCTGGCAAAAGTGGAAGGAATCGATCATAATAACCTTTGCCATAACCCAGGCGATAGCCGTGAGCATCAAAAACCAGGCCCGGAACCAGTACCACATCTATATCAGCGTTGGAGCACGGTGGGCCACTGGGTTCCTGAATGCCAAAAACCCCGGGGCGGGTTGCTCGCCAATCGTCAACCTCAACCGCTTCAAGTTCATCGTTGTCCTTTATTCGGGGCAGCAATATTTTTTTACCCAATCCCTGCTGAGCCTCCAGGAAAGGACGCAGCTCCACTTCATTCCGGATAGCAGCAAAGCCCATTATGCGTTTGGAATTGATTACCGGTTCCAATTCACTTAACCGAGATGCAATTAAAGCACTGTAATCCTTAACCTGAATTACCGTCATATCTTTCCGGAGCGCGCTCATTTTATTTCTTAGTTCCTGTCTTGCTGTATCTGTCATTACTCTCTCCTTCTTGCTGCATCAGAACTGCGCCAGATGTACAAAACAATCCCGACTGCCAGGATTACAAGTGAATAAACCTGGGCTGCGGACAATGAGCCGTAAAAAACCCAATTTTCTCTGAAAAATTCTATAAAAAAACGATAAGCAGAATAACCCAGCAGGTAATAGATGAATATTTGACCGTTAAACCTGCGGCGGGGATAGTACCAAAGCAACACCCCAAACAGCACGCAATTAATGGCTGAACTGTATAACTGGGTGGGATGCCGGCTAAGCTCATCCAATAGGGGAAAAACTATGGCCAACGATGATTCACTCACCTTACCATAGCAACACCCATTGAGAAAACATCCTATCCTAACCAGTGCATACCCCAGAGCCAGAAAGGGAGCAAAGATATCCGCCATTTTCCAAAAGGATAATCCCTGTCTGTAAATATAAATAATAAAGGCCAAAATACTGGCAGTAAAACCTCCATACCAAACCAGTCCGCTAAAACCTCCATTGGTAAAACTAAAGAATATACCCGGATGGCCCAGGAATTCTTGCCACTCAAACATAGCAATATAAGCCAAACGCGAACCAAGTAACCCTGTTAATACCAATATAATAACCATATCCAGGACCTTTTCGGGATCGTAGCCTTCTTTTTTAAATATTTGTCCAATTCCCACAATGGCGACAATAACGGCCAAAGCCAGCATAAATCCCCATGAATGGACTTTTATCCTGCCCAGGTCTATCAAAACCGGATGCACCCTTATCAATCCTTCCCTAAATTTTTTCCACAAGAGAATTTAGTCCAAATTACGGCAGTTGTAGGTAATCAATTATATGTTCTTGGCTTTTTAATGTCTGGAGCCAGCACTATTACTTATCAACAGACTTATGCACATTTTCCACAATCATTTAATCAAGGAATACTGGCTGGGTTGTGCATTAATATTTAATGGCGCAAAATCGCCATTTACATAGTCGTGATAGGCTTTTCCGGCAATCATGGCGGCATTATCTGTACACAGCAGAAAAGAGGGGACAAAAAGGTTTAATTGTCGCTGGCGGGCGCTCTCTTCCAACCTAGTTCTAAGGTCCTGGTTGGCTGCTACTCCTCCAGCCAGCAAAATAGTTCCAACTTTATACTTCTGGGCTGCCCGGATCGTCTTCTCCACTAGAACCTCTACTAAAGCCGCCTGGAACTCTGCGGCCAGATCTTCAACCTTATAATTACCTTGCTTCTCAGCTTTCTTCCAGGAGTTCATCGCCGCTGTTTTGAGTCCGCTAAAACTGAACTCAAAATCATTTCTATCCAAAAACACCCGAGGAAGTTTAAATAACCCTGCTTGACCCTGTTGCGCCGCTTTTTGAATAGCCGGTCCCCCTGGATAGCCCAGGCCCAAAAATCTGGCGATTTTGTCAAAAGCCTCGCCTGCTGCATCGTCCTTAGTAGCACCGATTAGTTCATAATCATTTATCCCTCGCATATAAAGCAGGCTGGTATGACCACCGGATACCACCAGGCATATGGCAGGAAACTCTATATCATTGTGCTGCAAAAAATTAGCATATATATGTCCCTGGAGATGATTTACCGCAATCAACGGCCGATTCAAACCATAAGCAAAAGCCTTGGCAAATGATAAACCAACCAGCAAAGCGCCCACCAGACCCGGCATAGTAGTTACAGCCACCGCATCAATATCCTGATGTGACAACCCTGCTTCAGTAAAAGCATTATTGACTACTGTCGCAATATTCTCAATATGTTTGCGCGACGCCACCTCAGGAACCACCCCTCCGAATTGCTGGTGGATGGAAATCTGCGAATTAATAACGTTGGCAAGTATTTCTTTCCCATTCTTTACAATAGCCGCGGCTGTTTCATCACATGAGGTTTCAATACCTAAAATATATACATCTTTCATCATATCTGACCTGCTTCCATTTTATGAGATAATAACTCCCCTAATGATTATAGAAATTTGATCATAATCAGAGCATCTTCCTGATTGTCACTATAATAATTTTTTCTGATATTCGCAGGAAAAAAACCTAAACCCTGGTACAAAGCTATGGCAGCTAAATTGGACGGTCTTACTTCCAGCAGTATTCGCTCTGCATTTTTAGCCCGGGCTATTTTTTCCTCTTCCAGCATCAATCTTCTTCCCATTCCCTGACAGCGGAATTTCTTGCCTACGGCCACATTGGTAATATGAGACTCCTCAAACACCGTCCACATACCTGCGTAAGCCGCTACATCTCCTGCGGAATCACAGACAAAGTAATCGGCATATTGGTTCTTCAGCTCGGCCTCGTATGATTGACGCGACCATGGCAGGGTAAATGCTTCTTTTTCGATGATCATTACCTGATCCAAATCCTGCTCGGTCATCTTTCTAATCAGACCGTTGCATTTCAGCAACTATAACGCCTCTTTTCCTAATCTGGTTTCTGCTTCAGACAGCCGGATATAGCTGGGGCGCAACGTAATAATATCATCAAAATCCTGTTGGCATACTCGTTTTATGGCCAAACTCCCCAGAGCTGAGGCTCGTATTGGCATTAAATGCGGCGGAGCCGTAACCATCTTGTCCCCGAAGCTGTCAATAAATAGATCTTTATAGGGATAATAACCATCACCCAGTAACACTATCCTCTGCCTGCCAAGTTCATGCGCTTTTTCCAAAGCCATCGCGATAAATTCCTGGGGCGAGCAAGCCATTTCTTCGCTCAACCTATGTGGATAAAAGTCACGGTTATCATATAGGGCCGTGTATACTTCCTGTTTGCGGGCATTAAACAGAGGACAAACCAGGGCATCACTGAAAACAATATTATGAGCCAGTACGTCCAATGAAGATATACCTACTACTGGGATTTTCGCCGCCAGGCTCAGACCCTTTACTGCCGCCAGGCCAATACGCAACCCCGTAAAAGAACCGGGTCCAATTGTAATTGCCAGCGCGTTTACATCTTGAATAGACTTGTCACAATCGCGCAATAGTTTATCAACCATAGGCATAAGGGTTTCAGAATGGGTCTTTTTGTAGTTTACAAATTCCTCCCGCATAAGGTTTTCTGCTTCTAAAAGAGCTACCCCAGCAACTGGAGTAGCGCTATCAATCGCCAATATCAACAATTTGCCTCAACCTCTCCAGCTTTTCCTGATATTTTCTACCCTGCGCATATATCTGCACCTGTCGCGCACCTTCATAATCATCTGCAGGCAATGTTATCTCCAGGTTTAATGCTTCCCGCGGCAGCACCTTGCCGCCTACCTGCGGCCATTCAATCAAAGATATGCCCCCGCATTCCAGATAGTCCTCCAAGCCCAGATCAGCAAGATCATGGCTTTGCAACCGGTAAAAATCAAAATGATAAATAGGTGGAGTGCTGTCATATACATTCATAATGGTAAAGGTTGGACTGGTAACCCTGTGTTTATATCCCAAAGCTTGAGCTATTCCTCTTACCAGTACAGTTTTGCCAACCCCCAGCTCCCCTAGCAAATACACCACATCATCTTCACCAAGTATAGCAGCCAGGCATCGACCCAGTTTCAGCATGTCCTCCTCGCTGTTAACCGTAATATGCATTATCACACCTCATATGTTGTCTTTTAAACTTTTATATTCATCCCGAATGAGTTTGAAATCCTCCCAGGTGGGGCGTTTGTAGCCCTCATTACGCAAGAGGGCAGCCGGATGATAGCTGGCTATTATCTTGATTCCGTTGCGTATAAACCATTTACCCCGGGTTTTGCTAATTTTGGCCTTGGGGTCAATTACTGTCTGGCAGGCCAGAGAACCCAAACAGACAATAATCTTAGGCTTAATAATGCTGATTTGTAATTCCAGCAATTTTCGACATTCTTTCACCTCATCTGGATTGGGTAGCCTGTTTCCAGGCGGACGGCATTTGACAACATTGGTTATGTAAGATTCCGGGCGATTAAATTCTGATGCAACTAATATTTTGTTAAGCAGTTGACCGGCCCGGCCTACAAATGGCAATCCTTGCCGATCCTCATCCTGCCCCGGCCCCTCACCAATAAACATAATATCAGCGTGGATATCGCCATCACCGATAACCACCTGCTGGCAAGTACCCCTCAAGCGGCAACGTTCGCATTTCTTTATCAGCTCATCCAGTTCCTGATAGTCTTTAATATTATTTATACTGTCTTCCGTCTTAATTCCCGGCAAAAAAGGCAAATCCACTTCCATATACTTCCCGGCAGGCTGTGATTTGCTGCCCGGCTCTGCCAAATTGCCAAATAGGCGGGGTTGTTCATTAGACATTCTTTCCCCTCCCGCTTCATCTTAATCATCCCTAATACAAAACCAACCGCCTTAAAGGTGGCGTGTTTATAGAAATATTATTGTCACTCCTTTAAACACACGCCGAATAGGCGGTTTTGTACATTATATCCCAATTACTAATATTATGTAAATTTAAAGGATCATAAGGCCTTTTAACAGTTAATCAGCCCGGTTCTTTTCTAAAACAGTATAAAGGTCTTTAAAGCCGTTGCCAATCCTCCAGAAGCTGATCCCGCCCAGGTTATTGTCTCTGGCTACACTCCACTTGGCCTTCAGGCTCTGTTCATTTTCCAGCCAAATCTCATGTTTTATGCCTTGCTTGTCGGTGTATGTATAATATGGACTCATGCTCTTTTTATCAAAATGCTCACTTATTGCATAGTCATTTCTTATATTATTAAGTTTTTCCCAGGTCACCGTGGTGGTTGTCAGGCCCGTTCCCCAGTTATAGCCATAGGTAGCCATCCCCAGCAGCAGTTTTGAGGCTGGGATACGAGCCTCAACAGTCATATAATCAACCACTTTTTCAACCCACCACAAAGGTGCTATCGGCCCCGGGTCAGTATTTTTGTAGCTGTAATCATAGGACATCACCACCATTTTATCCACTATCCCCCCGATAGCCCGGTAATCATAAGCGGTAGGCCATTTATCATCAACTGTCCGGGCAAAGACGGCCACTGATAATATTTTCTCGTGGCCTAGCCGCTCTCTTAGTTCTTTTAAAAATGTCGTAAATAAATCTTTGTCACTGGCAGCAATAAATTCAAAATCAATATTTACCCCATCATATTTATTTTTGTGAACTTCATCATAAATATTATTAATTAATTTTGCCCTTCTCTGAGGGTCGGATAGCAGACTATGTAAGCCGGTCTTATCCATAAAGACAACGCTGGCATGGGTTTTTTTGCCTTGACTTTTAATATAATTCAGCACCTTATCGTAATTATCCGGGTATTCATAAAAAAGGTTGCCATCCCCATCGGTTTCAAACCAACGCAAAGCAATATCCGTGAATAAATCTACATTGTTCTGCAGTTCTGGAAATCCTCCCCAGTAATAATAAGCAAATACGGCCGGTTTATTATTCACAGTCTTATTTATAAAATTAATGCTGACTTCGTTTAAATCACTGTTCCAGTTCACCACTCCGCCTAAATTTTCAGCCAGAAATCTCAGCGGCAGATAAGTTCGATTTTTATACACATAGGGAGCAACATCCAGGTATGTTAGCGTTCCATTAACATTTACCTTACGGTCGCCGATTAAAAACTCAAATTTCTTCTCCCGGCAGGAAACCGTTACCTTGCCGCTACCGGCCTCCCAGTTAACAATACCCAGCAAGGCTTCATCCTCAATCACAAAACGCAAGGGAACCATAGTCCGCTGGTTTACGATTTGACAGGGCGGATCGAAAGTCTTTTTTTGCTCATCAATCTTAATAGATGGCCCCCCGGAAGCTACGTTGGCCTCGGCCGGAATGAACAAAAATGCCAATAAAAATATAAATGCTATAACCCCAAGTACTTTTTTCAAATTCCCAACTCCCCAACTAATTAATTACATTATTACTAACTAATTTCTAATTAAGTTGGAAAATTCCTTGAGGTAAATAATAGCAATAAAAAGCAGAGGGACATCATTTTTACTTACTTACCATATTATCCGCAGTAAACTGCCCTCTGCTATTTCTGATTTTAATTGGTATATTTTTTTTGTGGGAATAACAAATCAAGGTCATCGGCAGGAACATGAACAATATTATCCTGGTTTACTACCGCCAGGATTACCATCTCTTCCCCACTGTATTCTTCTTTATATGAGCCTATAACACATATAGTCATCATGTTGCCATTCATATAGACTATAAACATATCCCCTTTATCCAACGCTATCCCCCCATATATTACCATCCACCAGGACTACCTCCGCCTGCGAACGGAAATCAAACGGGTGTCCGTTAAAAATTACCAGATCAGCGCGTTTTCCTGGTTTTATTGAACCCAGTTCATGGTTAACCTTCAATAGCTGGGCTGGTATACTGGTAATGGCTTGCAGAGCCATTTCTTCAGTCAAGCCTTCACGCACTGCTAAAGCTGCACATACTCGCAGATGTTCAATAGGAATTACCGGATGGTCGGTTATAAAACAGAATTTTACTCCCCTGGCCGCTAACAGCGCAGCGTTTTTAAAAGCAACTTCCTTCATCTCTACCTTAGCACGGGTGGTTAATAAAGGTCCCAGAAATACAGCCACATCTCTTTTTACCAGTTCATCCGCTACTAATAATGCCTCCGTACCATGCTGGAGCAACATATCAATATTAAATTCATCCTTAATACGCAGCGCAGTTAGTATATCATCCGCCCGGTGTACATGGAGCAGTAACGGCATTTCCTGGCGCAAGACTTTAAATATCGGGTAGTTCCTGTATTCCTCGCTGGCTTTAATGTCATCTTTATCCATTAGGCTGCGGGCTACCGAAAAAGATTCTCTTAATATACTGGCACTGGCCATCCTGGTTTTAGGGGTTTTTTTCTGACCTCCATATACCCTTTTAGGGTTCTCTCCTAAAGCCGCCTTAAGACCCCAGGGATTTCGGTAAACCATGTTTCCCATACTGGAAGCCAGATTTTTCAAAAAAACTGCCTGACCGCCTAATATGTTGGCGCTCCCGGGCATACACATAGTTCGGGTTACACCGCCCCGCAGGGCATCAGCAAAAGCCAAATCTACAAAGTTTATCCCATCAACGGCTTGCAGATAGGGGGTAACAGGATCGCTGGTTTCATTCACATCGTCTCCCTCTACCCTATAAATTTCTTCTTCCAGGCCAATATGGGTATGAGCATCGATAAAGCCCGGACATATATATTTACCCCAGGCATCGATAATCTTACTGCCGGGTGGGATAAAAAGGTCTTTGCCCACCTGATGGATAAATTCTCCTTCAACCAATATTACTCCGTTATCAATAATTCCGGATTCATCCATGGTAATTATCTTACCGCCTTTGATAGCTAGCATTAAAGAGTACCTCCCCCATAATTTATGAATTCATTGTTGATACTGTTCTGCTATAAGACTGCCATTATATCCCGTTTATAAATGGGGGCAGATCTGTGCGGCTGCAATAAATGCAGCAAATAAACGCGCTGAATATTGGTCCTGTAAACATTCGGGATGCCATTGTACTCCTAAATAAAAAGGATGTCCCGGGCTCTCAATAGCTTCCACCGTACCTTCCGCAGCCATGGCAGTAATTACTACACTCCGTCCCGGCTTTTTAACTGCCTGGTGATGAAAACTGTTCACTCGAATATGTTCATTATTCATTATTCTGCGTAGTTGGCAGCTTGGTTCTATAAATATATCATGAAATGGATATGACTTGGGAGCCTTTTGCCTATGACTCATTGCACTATTAATATCCTGAACCAGGCTTCCTCCCAGAGCTACATTTATAGCCTGACAGCCACGGCAGATCCCCAATACTGCTTTATGGTTCTGAAAGGCCTGATTGGCCAGTTTAAGTTCGAACTCATCCCGAACCGGTTCTATTTCCCCTAATCTGGGCTCAGGAAGTTCTCCCCAGTATACAGGGTCAAAGTCTCCTCCTCCCGTGAACAGAAATCCCTGACAAACTGCAAAATAGTCTTTCATAGCCGTATCGTCAGCTGTGGATGGTAAAATAACAGCAATACCTCCTGCATCTGCAATTGAATTCACATAATAATCCTTCAGAGAAAATGTCCTGTTTTCGGCTGAATAATTTCCTGTTATACCAATAATAGGCCTCATCACCAACCCCCTCCCTTTAAAAAAGCAGGTTCTTTTTATATAGAACCTGCTCTGTCATATTTGCCAATATGTATTTTATATCTCAGTTAACTCCAGGCTGATTGCTAAGGCCTGGTCGACCTTTGCCATCAATTCTTCCTTTAGAACGGCTATTCTTTGTTTAAGCCGGGTCTTATCGATAGTTCTTATCTGTTCAGTCAATATAACTGAGTCACGTTCCATTCCATACGTGTTGGCTTTTAATTCTACATGGGTGGGTAGTTTAGCTTTATTAATCTGCGAGGTTATTGCCAATACAATCGTGGTAGGACTATACTGGTTGCCAATATTGTTTTGCACCACCAAAACCGGCCGTATTCCGCCTTGTTCTGAACCTACAACCGGATTTAGCTGGGCAAAATAAATCTCGCCTCGTTTAATCATATATTAAATCACTCCAGCGGTTTATATTCTTGCCATACTAAAACCTCTTCTTCAATACCCATACTCTCAGTGGCGATAGTTAGATTAATAGGTGCCATTTCCAGATAACCTTTTTTCATCTGCTCAGTCCTTATTTCTCTTTTTCTTTTTTCAAGATAGAATTTTATCGCATCGCGCACGATCTCACTGCGGTTTCGTTTATCCAAAACTGTAATACTGTCAACTTCTGACAGGAGTATCTCGGAAATAGATACAATAATCCTTTTAGAGGCAGGCAATACGAGCACCCCCATAATAAATATATAGAAATCATATATCTATTATATAGACAAGACCCATCGCTCGCAAATCCATTTATTACTTACAAAGTTTTATTTTAAGTAAATTCTATCTACTCGACTGCTGGGAGCGCAGATAATCTCATAATTAATGGTTCCAATGGCATTGGCCAGGTCATCAGCCGTTACTCCATCTTCCGGCCTTCCAAACATGATTATTTCATCACCTACTCGTACATCTTCTATGGCGCTGACATCAAACATGCACTGATCCATACAAACAGCCCCAATTAACGGAACCCTTTTCCCTTTGACGCAAGCCCAGCCTCTGTTGGAAAGAAGCCGGTTATAGCCATCGGCATAGCCTATAGCAACAGTTGCAACTTTGATCTCCTGCTGGCTGATAAAAGTACGGCCATAACTCACCGATTGACCGGCAGAAATTGTTTTCAGATAACTAATCGTGCTTTTAAGACGCATGGCGGGGATAAGTTTTAGTTTATCCTGATTAACATGAGCCGAGGGGTATAAACCGTAGGTTATTATACCGCTTCTTACCATATCAAAATGTGATTCCGGCATATCAATGATGGCAGCACTATTGGCAATATGCTTAATTGGAAAATCAATCCCTGCTTCCGCTAACTGGCTAATATAGCTTTTGAATATTTCCACCTGCTGCTTGGCAAAACTCTTATCATCATGATCTGCGGTAGCTAGATGGCTAAGGATTCCCTGAAGTACAATCCCCGGCATACGACTTATTACTTTAATCGACTCCAATGACGAATCGTTCGGGGTAAAACCTATTCTTCCCATCCCGGTATCAATCTTTATATGCAGCCGGGCAGTATGGTTTAATCTTGCAGCCGCTTGCGATAAAACTTCGGCTGTATCCAGGCTAAAAACCGTAACTTCAATATCATTTTCCACCATAGTAGCAGCACATTCTACAGGCATATACCCTAACAGCAATATATTAGCATTAATGCCTGCTTCCCGCAGGGTGACAGCTTCATCCGGAGTAGCCACTCCCAGATAGCTGACCCCCTCTTGCTGGCAAACCTCTGCTATCTCTAACATCCCATTACCATATGCGTTGGATTTTACTACTGCCATCAACTTAGTCGACGGAGAAACCAGGCGCCTTATCTCCGCTATATTATTTCGTATTGCCCTTAAGTCTATTTCTGCCCAGCTTATAATGCAATTATCCATTTGTTTTAACCAGCGATTTTAAGATATCATTACGAGAAATGATTCCGATCAGTTTCCCATGCCTAACAACCGGAACCCGATTGATTTCATTTTTTTGCATAATCTCCACAACTTCGCTCACCGGAGCATCCTCTTCTATGGTTATTACTTTCTTGGTCATGGCGTCTTTTACTTCTAAAGCCGTATATTTTTTAAGATTATTATTAAATCGTATGGGATTCTCCAAAAAAATAATACTGTCAAATAATGTGAGATAGAAAGGTACTTTCAGCTCGTTAGCCCTCACCATCAGATCCTTTTCAGAAATAACCCCCAATACACGACGATCTTCATCTACTACCGGTATTCCGCTAATCTTATTTTCTACCAATAACTGAGATGCTTTTTCGACTTTGTCATTGGCCTTGACCGTTATGACATCTTTTGTCATAATATCCTTTGCTAACATTTCCATCCTTCTTCCTAGTAACATATTTTATATTTTTTCGCAGTTTAGTGATAGTACGCAATATACAGATAACGCTTACATAACCCAGGGGGGGCTACGATCATGACCGGGGACGGTTGGTCAGGATTTTTATTGGCTTATTTCGAATTCTCGTAAAACAGTTGGCAGATTATTAAGCAAATCGCTGGCTACCAATCCTCTTTGTCCGCATATTTCCGCCGCCCGGTCACCGGCGCGGCCATGAACATAAACACCGGCCACCGCAGAGCTTCCCGCTTTAAAACCCTGGGCTAAAAAGCCAAGTATAATGCCGCTGAGAACATCACCACTACCAGCTGTTGCCATACCAGGATTACCACTTATATTAACAAATACTTGTCCGGTTGGATAGGCGACTACGGTTTTATTTCCTTTCAGAACGACAGTAACCCCCCATTCCTCAGCATACCTGCGGGCAGTTGCAAGACGATTTTGCTGGATTTCTGCAATTGTCAAGCCGGTTAAACGAGACATCTCACCTGGATGAGGAGTTATTACCACCGGAACCTTACAGTCTTTCAGAATTCCTGCTTCACCTGCTAATGCATTTAGTCCGTCCGCGTCAATCACCAGGGGAACTTCTGAGTTATTCAACAGCCAGCTTATTATTGCCTTAGCGTCCTGATATTTAGACATCCCCGGGCCAATAGCGCATACCGATACTGTGCCCAATAGATTTTGGATGGCTGGAATAGCCTGGGAAGAAATGGCGGCATAGCTTGTTTCCGGCAGGGGACGGCTCATAACTTCCAATACTGAAGCCTCAAGTACCGGCACTAATGATTCTGGCAGTGCGGCAGTTACCAATCCTGCTCCGCTTCGTAAAGCTGCGCAGGCAGTCATAATTACCGCCCCGGTCATGCCAACAGAACCACCAATCACCAGAGCGTGACCATAATTTCCTTTATGGGACTCGGATACGCGAGGTTTGAATAGCTCTTTAATCATGCCTTCATCAATCAGGTTCAGGTTGTACCTGTCATCTATTAACAATGGCTGAGGTATGGAGATATCAGCAACCGTTAAAGTCCCCACGTAATTCCGTCCCGGTTCCAATAGCAGACCCAGTTTGGGAAGTGCAAAGGTTACTGTGTGATCGGCTTTTATTGCTGCCCCGTTAATCTTGCCGGTATTGGCCTCTACCCCCGAAGGAATGTCAACTGATAACACTGATGCTTGACTCCAATTTACCATTTGAACTATTCGGGCTTCAAAATCATTCATACTGCCTTTAAAACCAATCCCATATATCGCATCGATAATGAGATCAGCTGACAAAAGAGCAATCATCAGACGATCGAAGTCTGGCTCTTTATTTAGCAGAAATATATTTCCATTCATCTTGCCCAGGATATTATAATTAATATAAGCATCAGGAGTTAGATTCCCGGGATCTCCTAACAGGAAAGTATCCACCCGGGCCCCGCTATTAATGAGATGACGGCCTAAGACCAGTCCATCGCCTCCATTGTTGCCTTTTCCCGCTAATATAACTATCTTGGCATCGCGCAGTTCGCTAATCAAACCTTCAATAGTTTCTAAGACGCGTAAGCCGGCGTTTTCCATAAGTATCAATCCAGGTATTAAATATTCATCTGTAGTTCGCTTATCTATCTCTTTCATCTGTTCTGCCGTAAGCAGTTTCATTTTATCACCCCTTATTGGCAATAACCACTGCTATTGCCTGTTCTTGGCTATGAGCAAGACTTATAGAAAATTCGTCTATTTTGGCTTCCTGAGCCTTAGATTTGGCACCTTCATGTAAAATAAGCTGCGGTTTCCCTTCGCTATCCACCACAACCTCAGTGTCATGAAATCGTATGCCTTTTATAAAAACCTTATCCAACTTGCGTAATGCTTCCCTGGCTGCAAATCTTACCGCCAGAGAAGGATAGGGGTCTTTCTTCCCCATACAATACTCTATTTCCTGCTGAGTAAATACTCGTTGCAAAAACCTGGGCGTTCTATTTATTACATTCTTTAATCTGGCGATATCAATAATATCAATTCCGATAAGCAAAAAACCCCTCCTGACTTCAAACTCCTGGCTGGAGTATAACAAAGCCCCAAGAATACAGAAGCCCATGAAATAAGCCATTCTCGGACAGTGTTTTTTCGGCAGTGCAAATCATGCACTATACAATTAGTATTGTATCCTATGAAAACAATACTATGTCGAAAAAAAACCAGCAAAAAATGAAACTGATGTTTCATGAGCCGCAAAAATTTTTAAGGCTGCATAAGGGTTAGTTAACTTTGGCACCAACGCTCAAAAGCTCGCTCCTTTCCCCTTCGCTTAAAATCTTGTTCATATCCAGCAGAATCAACAGACGATCCTCTAATTTACCTACTCCGGTCAAATATTCGGAGGTGATCCCACCTGCCAGCGCAGGCGGAGGTTCAATGCTATTCATAGACAAACGCAATACTTCGCTGACTTCATCTACCATAATTCCAACTGTTTGTCCTTCTACATCAACAACCACACTGCGGCTTTCGCTGCTTAATATTGAGGAAGTCATGTCGAATCTTTTTTTAATGTCAATTATCGGGATAATCTTGCCCCGTAAATTTATAATACCCTCAACGAAATCCGGTGCCTGCGGCAATCTGGTAGGTGTGGTAACAGGTATTATCTCGATTACCTGAGTAATGGGCACTCCATATTCACATATAGTGTCGCCAGTCTTTAGTTTAAATACCACTAATTGAATCTCATCGGCCATATTATTCCCTCCCCTTATTTCTCAATTTTCCAATAAAACGATCAATTTGGTACAGTATGTTAATTAATATATTCTATGTCAAACCTTATTTTCCTTCTATTATCTATATTCATAATTTTTATGACAAATATTACAGAACTATAACTTTGCCCGCATGCAGCATTTCTTCAGATATGGTATACATATTACTTACCACTCCCACCTGCAGTTTATCTACCACACCGTAAAAATCCAAACAGGTTCCGCAAGAAAGGATCTGCACCCCATTGTTCTCCAGTATTTTTATATGTTCAATCAGATCAGATCCGGCCGTTGTAAGCAATACGCCGCTATTAAGGAATATGATGCTCTTAATTTCGCCAATCATTTGGGTAAGGGTATACACAAAACTCTTCATCAAAATGCTGCCCAATTTATCATCGCCTTGCCCCAGAACATTGCTCTTTATTAATATTACCGTACTGCCGTTTAAGCTCTCTTTCTCCGGAAGAATATCGTCTTTGGTAATGCTTATGTAGAAATTGCCATCCTGCTCTTCAATCATGCTTTCCAGGCTTAGAGACTTTACCATCCTGGAAACATTCTCCAGCGCTATTCTGTTATCAACGATCGTGATTACTTCGTTAACATCATTACTATCTAAAGCTTTTTTAGTCATTACTACTGGTTCCGGGCAAGCTAACCCCCGGGCATCAATAGTTTTTTTCACCTAATCATCAACTCCTTTTTGGAATTAACTTTTTTTATATTTTACCATAATTAAGCATCAGCCGGTATATTTGAGGAAGCTGGCCTGATATTTTGTACACCAGGCGATATAATCTCCCGGCAGTATGGTTCCAGCCATATTCATAAAAACACCGTGCTTTATATTTTGTGAGCACGGTGGCATAGCTTAACATATCTCATTCAGAGATGTCATCCCGCAACGGGCTACAAATGTAGGATTTGTTGGCTTACTTAATCATGCCCAAGCTTCTGTAAGTTTCAGCATCAGCTTGACCGGTAGGATTAAGCCCGTGCCACATCTGATAATATTTTACCGCCAGTTCGGTCATAGCTCCATATCTTCCATCAGCGTTGTCAAATATTATACCTTTTTCTTTAAGCCGGCTCTGCAGATAAACCACCTCTTGCCCATACGCTTTCCTCTGCAGAGTGCGTCCTTTAAAATTGCGGGGGAATATCTGCCCGTTTTCAACGATTTTAACCGGCGTGCCTGCAGGGATCAACGGATATAATGCCTCAACATCCTTATTTCTCATCCTGATACATCCATGGGACACTGAATACCCAATTGAACCAGGCTTATTGGTGCCATGAATCCCATATATGCCCCATGGTACATTTAAACCCATCCAACGGGTACCGAAACCATTTCCCCAGTTAAGCGACTTTTGAACAACCTTCCATTCGCCTAGAGGCGATGGGGTTGAGCTTTTACCTACTCCTACCGGATATTTCCTGATCTGCTGCCCGTCAGCAAAAACAGTTAAACTATGCTTGACCACATCTATTTCAATACTTATCTTTTGGGGTGTTGCTTCTGGCTGGGTTAAACAAGGCTCCTCGGATTCATCATTAATTAGTTTTTCCCATACTTCCTGTGTGACCCTGCCGTCAATCGGCATATTGTTGGCTAACTGAAATAGACGGATTATATCACTGGTAGACTGACTATATACCCCATTCGGCTCTATTTCATAACCGCTATCTCGTAATAGGGCCTGTAACATCCAGACGCTCTCTCCCTGCAGGTTGGGGCTTTTTAAATATAACACCGGAAAATTTGTTTGATCTATTCTCTCTATATAACCAGCATCCTGAGCCTGGGTAGAACATAGCGGAACAATTGTAAAGAAAAACATGGTTATAAATATTAACGAGTATTTAACAGCGCCTTGCAATGCGCGACCTCCTTCTTAGTTTTTTAATTCAGTCTGTAAATATAATGCCCAAAAAACATTTAATAAGTCGTTATGGGCTTTCGGTTTAAATATTTTAATCAATTATTGAGGATAATCCGTTGTCCGGCTTGTTTATAATAAAGGGCTGCCAGCAGCCAGAAAGAATACGCAGTTGGATTCTCCCTTATAGCCCCGGCAAACAGCAGCAATTGCTCCCGGCCTTTCTCTTCCAGCTCCCTATTACCAGTCATTCTCGCCAACCGCAAAAAGTTTAGACAAGCAACTGCATTATCCGAAGGCATGGCCCCATCATAGTAAACCTTGGGACGAGTCAATAGTACTTCACTGTCAGCACCATAGAGAAACAATCCTCCTGTTTTTTCATCCCAAAAATACTTTAACAAATCCTGGTTGAGTTCCTGAGCCATCTCCAAGAACCGTTTTTCTGAACCGGCTTCATATAATTCAAGCAACCCCCATATAAAATATGCATAATCTGCGGCATAAGCCGGGAAATCGGCTTCGCCATTTCGATATCTGGCCAGAAGCCTGCCATCTTCCCGCCGCAACTTTTGCCATATAAAATCCGCAGCCTGCTCAGCTGATTGCAAATACCGTCCATCATTCATGATTTGGTATGCTTTAGACATAGCAGCTATCACCAGGCCATTCCATGCGCATAAGATTTTATCATCCTTCAAGGGCTTAACTCTTTTTTCCCTGTTAACATAGAGCTGCTGCCTTTCCGCTTCAAATTCTCTGCCGGCATTATCAAACTTTTGATTCTTAAGCAGGTTGGGAATATTTTTGCCTTCAAAATTACCGGTTGCAGTTATATCATACATTTCGCAATAGGCTGCTCCGCGTGAACCAAGAATGGCCATTACGTCATCCTGGCTCCAGGTATAAAACCTTCCTTCCTCCCCTTCCGAATCAGCATCTTCAGCCGAATAAAATCCGCTTTCGGAGGAGATCATATCCCGCAACAAGTAATTAAATATCTCTCCTGCTACCCTGCTATATAAACTTATCCCCGTCACCCGATATGATTCTGCATAAGCCATCGCCAAAAGCGCGTTATCATAGAGCATTTTCTCAAAATGAGGAACTAGCCACTTTCTGTCGGTTGAATAGCGAGCAAATCCAAAGCCGATATGATCATAAATACCTCCCCTATACATACTGGTTAGGGTTTTTTCTACCATTTGCAAAGCCCGGGGCTCTTTAAATAATTCATAGTATTTAATCAGGAAAAGCAAGGTGTGGGGTACAGGAAACTTCGGAGCTAGTCCAAAACCTCCGTAAATATTATCAAAATTCCTCTCAAATTGATTGAAAGCCTGGACAAAGACCTCTTCCGAAATCTGAGCGCCAATATTAAACTCAGGCATTCTTTTCATCAGGCTGCTAAGCTCTTCGCCAGCACTTAAGGCTGTATCCCGCTGATTTTTCCATAACTCTGACAATCGCGGCAGTAATTCTATAAGCCCTGGCATTCCTCTCTGGCTGCGCGGCGGCAAATATGTAGCCGCATAAAAAGGCTCTCGTTTTGGAGTCATAATAATCGTCAGCGGCCATCCTCCGCTGCCGGTCAGAGTTTGACAGGCCTCCATATAAATATGATCAATATCCGGCCTTTCCTCCCGGTCAACTTTAATGCACACATAATCTTGATTCAACAATTTGGCTACTTCTATATTTTCGAATGATTCTCTTTCCATTACATGACACCAGTGACAGGTGGAATAGCCGATTGACAGAAAGATAGGCTTGTCTTCCGCTTTGGCTTTGGCAAATGCTTCTTCTCCCCAGGGGAACCAATCTACGGGGTTGTGAGCATGTTGAAGTAGGTACGGGGATTTTTCCTTGGCTAGTCTATTGGTTACTTTTGATTTAGTAGTCATGGACAACCACTCCTTGAAAAAAGTTATATAGAAATATTCTAGCCAAAATAAAAGAAAAAAACCCAGCTTAGCTGGGATCAAAATAAAAGATCGCTTCTATCGTACCACCCTATTTATTGAAGCTGGAGCAGAAAGGTGTAAAATAACTTTTTTCTTGCAGGATTCTGGGATTTACTGGCGAAATTTATACGATAAGGATATAGGACGTTAGAGAAATATTTTATAGGAAGGATGAGCATATTTGAGTAACTTTCTCAACTTATTGGAACGAAGTGCCAGAAAAATCAATGTACGCCTGCGCTTAGTTTTGGTATTCACCCTAATTGTGATTGTAGTTACCGGGCTGATGGGATTTTATGCTACTTCAGTCATGTCGGAAAAGATAATAATTTCAGCTCAGGAAAAGCTGAAATCAGATCTAGCTATGGGGCGGCAAATGCTGGATCAATATTATCCCGGCGATTGGAAACTTGTAAATGGAGCCTTGTATAAAGGCTTTACTCTGATGGAAAACAACAATGATGTGGTTGATTTAATCGGTGATTTGACCGGCGATACAGTCACCATTTTTAAAGGCGATACACGGGTTTCCACCAATGTAAAGAAGGATAGTCAACGACAGACTGGCACCCAGGCATCAGCCGAAGTTATACAGACCGTGTTAAAAAAAAGTGAAACATATATCGGACGGGCTAATGTGGTAGGAACCTGGAACGAAACGGCTTACGAACCAATTAAAGACCCCAGCGGACAGGTAATTGGCATCTGGTATGTGGGAGTGCCGGCCACTCCTTATGACAACATAGTCAGTAATTTTCGTGCTAACATGATACTATATACCGGGCTTGGAATACTCCTGGGCTTCCTGGGTGCCTTGCTGCTATCCTACTCGGTTCATAAACCATTGGAAAGAATCACCCAATCAATAGCTCTTTCCAGTGAAGGCGATCTTACCTCTGTTATCCCCCAGCAGGCCAAAGATGAATTAGGGCAGCTGGCTAGTCATATTAATGTTATGATCGCCAGAATGTCAGAATTAATTGGCAACACCAAAAGCCTGATCATAAATGTCAGCCAATCAACTTCCGAGCTGCTTACCCGTTCAGAGATAAGTGCTTCACTAATGAAGGATATGACCTTCCAGTCTGAAGAAATGAGCGCTACTGCCGCTGATCAAGCTCAGCTAACCGGCAATTCCAGATTGGTTATCTCAGAGATGTCGGTAGCTATTCAGCAATTGGCTGGAAATGCTCAAGAAGTTGCCTCTTCTGCATTAACCGCAACTGATAAGGCCAAAGATGGGGAAAGCCAGGTAGAAAAGGCCATTAGTCAGATTAGTATAATTAGTGATACTGTCAACTCTACAGCTATGGTTATAGAAGGATTAGGAATTAAGTCTCAGGAAATTGGTCAGATAGTAGACCTTATTACCAATATTGCTAACCAAACCAATCTCTTAGCTTTAAACGCAGCTATTGAAGCAGCCCGAGCAGGCGAACAAGGACGGGGATTTGCTGTAGTGGCCGAAGAAGTTCGAAAATTGGCTGAAGAATCAGGTGAAGCTGCCAACCGTATTGCTGATCTGGTCAAAGAAGTTCAAAGTGAAGCTGATAGCGCAGTAAAAGCTATGCAAGCCGGCACCAAGGAGGTGGCCATGGGTACTAAGGTGGTAGGCAATGCTGGACAGGCCTTCGAATATATAATTGCAGCTATCAATACTGTTAACGAGCAGATTCAAGAAGTTAGCGCTGCCAGTGAAGAGATGGCAGCCAGTGCTGAAACTGCCATTCAATCTATTGAACAAACCAACCTTACCGCAGACAAAAATGCAGCTGTTGCTAAAAAGATCAGCTCCCTGGCCCGAGAACAGCTGTCCGGTCTGGAAGAAACCGGAGCATCCATTGATCGTTTGACGATTGTTATTGAAGACCTTAAGAAAGCAATAGCTTATTTTAAAGTATAATAGCATTTAAAGAAGCATGGTGGGGTGAGAGATACTAACCCGTTACCCCAGGATAATAGGAGTATTTAGAGGGCTTATTAATTACATAGTCAGGGTGCCGATTTTTCGGCACCCTGATTTATTTCTTGAAAAAGCATTTATTTCTTGAAATTATTAATAAAAGGTTCATAATAGACTAAAATTATAATTGAAATTACAAGACTATTATTTTGGTATTGCAGTTAACATCTTTTTGATTTGAAATACTTAGGGGGATAAGGATGAAAGAGAAACAGTTTGCGGTAATCGGTATGGGACGATTTGGAGAAAGCCTTGCCAGGGAGCTGACTCGTATGGGACATGAAGTCCTGGCGATAGATCTTGACGAGGAAAGGGTCAACTACGCAGTTGAATACGCGACTCATGCGGTTCAGGCAGACACTATGGATGAACAGGTGTTAAAAAATCTGGGCATCGGTAACTTTGATGCAGTGATTGTTGCCATTGGCGAAAATATTCAATCTAATATTTTGACTACGATAATTGCAAAAGAGTTAGGAGCCAAAAAGGTTATAGCCAAAGCAAAAAATGCTATGCACGGTAAAGTCTTAGACAAAATCGGCGCGGACATAGTAGTATACCCGGAACGGGATATGGCTCTTAAACTGGCTCGTTCTTTGGTTTCCCATAATTTCGTAGAACAGATTAATCTTTCAACCAACTACAGCATTATTGAGATTTTTACCCCACAATTATTTGTGAATAAGAATTTAGCCGATATTAACCTGCGTAATATGCTTAGAGTCACGGTTCTGGCTATAAGGAGCGGGGAAAATATCCTGGTTGCCCCAGGTCCCCAAGAATATTTGCGCCAGGGAGATATTCTGATAGCACTGGGTCATAATGATGATCTGCAAAAGCTGAATGAGCTTGAATAATCAAAGAATAATGAGGTCTATATAATGTTCAAGCAACAACTTACTCCTCCACAATTACTGGCTATAAGCTTTATTAGTGTAATTCTAATTGGCAGCTTGTTGCTTTACACCCCCTGGTCCGTCCAAAATGGTCAGGCGCATTATATGACCGCGCTATTTACTGCCGCTTCCGCAACATGCGTAACCGGGTTGACCCTGGTTGATACGGCCACCTATTGGACCAGCTTCGGACAGGTAGTAATAATCCTATTGGCTCAAATTGGGGGACTGGGGGTTATGTCCTTCGCAACCTTTTTCGCTTTATTATTTGGCTGGAAAATTCACTTCCGGCAACGGCTGATAATGCAGCAGGCCCTTAACCAATCTGCTGTAGGAGGCATTGTAAAGATATTTCGGTACCTGCTGATCATTTCCTTTGCAATTGAAACCATTGCCGCAATTATTCTGACTATTCACTGGATGCCCTTGCTTGGATTTAAAAAAGCATTGTGGTTTGGAATTTTTCATTCCATATCTGCCTTTAATAATGCCGGATTTGATTTGTTCGCTAATTCAATTAGTTTAAACAGTTTTACTACCGATGTGACGGTTAATCTGGTAATTACCACCCTTATAATTATCGGCGGGCTGGGCTTTGTGGTGTTACATGAAATTTTCCATTATAAAAATAAAACCTCTTTATCACTGCATACCCGAGTAGTATTGATTACTACCGCAATATTGATTATTGTGGGCACAATTATCCTATTGTTAAGTGAATACAGTCATGCACTCAGGGAGCTGCCGTTGGGCGGCAAACTTCTGGCCTCCTATTTTCAGACCGTGTCCGGACGTACGGCCGGCTTTACCACTATTGATATTAACTCCCTGTTTACATCCTCTCAGTTAGTCATCCTGGTACTTATGTTTATCGGCGGCTCTCCCGGTTCTACCAGCGGCGGCATTAAGACCTCCACCTTAGCCTTGTTATGGATTGCTATCATAAGCCAATTGCGAGGTAAAAAGGATAATGAAATATTTAGGCGTCGAATCCCTGACAGCGATATGCTCCATGCTTTTGTCATCACCATAATATATGGCTTTACTCTTATATTTTTAACCTTTTTGGTGTTTCTTTTCCACCAGGGTAATGCCACTGCAATACTTTTCGAGGTTGTCTCAGCCTTGGGGACGGTTGGCCTAAGCTTGGGGTTTACCAATGAAATGACCATACCTTCCCAGATAATTATAATCATAGCTATGATTTTGGGGCGGGTTGGCCCTCTCACCATTGGATTTGCCCTGGCCCATAAACGCAAACAACCTGAAATCCATTATCCTAAAGGCAAGATTCTAATTGGCTAGCATATTATTATCTCATTTTAAATTTAATAGCCGTATATTTTCCTTATTATTTGCCATTCTATTAAATGTAGTAAAAAATATTTAGGGAAGGAGTTAATGCGGTGAGTATAAGTCAACTAGAACTGCAAAACCTCAGACACCTGATAGGTTCCCATGCAACCGCTGAAAAGAAACTTAATTTCTATGCGAGTCAATGCCAGGATGCTCAGGTGAGGCAAATGTTTGAGCAATCCGCTCAATCTGCTAGCGATACCCGCAATAAATTATTGTCATTTTTAGGATAAGGGAGGTAAAATAGTGGCCAACATGCAAATGCAAGAAAAAGAAATGGTCAATGATATTCTGGCAATGATTAATGGCAGCCTAAGCGGATATGCCAGTGTTATCAGCCAAACATCCAACAACCAGCTGCGTCAGACCATTCAGCAGATTAGAAATTCCGATGAACAGTTTCAGTATCAGCTTTACCAGTTGGCAGAACAAAAAGGGTTTTATCAACCGGCGGCACAAGCTCCTCAAACTGATATTAAAAACGTCAAATCCCAGGTTAGTCAATAAGGTACCCGCAGCCTATACATTAAATTATAAAGCCAGGAATTGTTTTGGCAATTCCTGGCTTTTTGTGCGAATTATTTTTCCTAAAGGGTTCAAAAATATTGATTTAACTCAAAGTTTAATTTGCCTGCCGGCTAGCACCACGGCGGTTGGAAGATATCCTGGGCCGCTTGTTAGCTCTTAAACTATTTTCAAACTGGTTGAAGGCGGTATAAACCTGATCTACGAAAACCATCGGCACCTCCACCAGGGTGCTGTTACCTTGAATCTCAATGTCTCCAACCTGGCGTGGAGAAATCCCCGTGTGAGAGGTAAGAAATTCCACCAGTCTCTTGGGATATAGACCCTGCATTTTCCCTACGGGAAGCTCAACATGAGCAGTGGTATGGTCCTGATGACTGTTTTCTACAGCAGCTGTTTCCAGTTGAGGCGCATCAAAGGCAATAAGCCTCAAAGCCGCGCTCAATAAATACTGGGCATCGTAGCTCTCCAGAAGTTCGCCTGCCATATCTTGATAAATGCCCTGCTCCTGGTCAGCACTTTCAATCAATCTGCTTATCAGCGTCTCCTGACGGCGTTCAATAGCATCTTTTAGCGAGGGCAACATCTGACGCTTAATTCTAGTGCCAATATATTTTTCAACAATTTTTAATTGCCGAATTTGTTTGGGTTCAACCAAAGTGATTGCAACCCCATCCCTTCCTGCACGTCCGGTCCGGCCAATGCGATGAACATAGCTATCTGGATCTTCCGGCATATCATAGTTGAAAACATGGGTTACCATCTCTACATCCAAACCACGGGCAGCCAAGTCCGTAGCCACCAGTATACCTACGTTACCGTTACGAAAGCGCTCCATAACATGATCTCTTTCACGCTGGGACATATCCCCATGCAGAGAGTCAGCCGCATAACCCCGGCCGTTTAAAACCCTCGTCAATGAATCGGCACCTTTTTTAGTACGGCAGAATATCAAGCTCACCTGGGGCTGACTTACATCAATTATCCGGCAAATCGTCTCCACCTTTTGCCTGGGGTTTACTTCATAGTAAAACTGCTCGGTTAACGATACTGTTAATTCATTAGACTCTATAGTAATCAATACCGGGTCTTTCATAAATGACCTTCCCAGTTCTCGAATATCCGCTACCAGGGTAGCAGAGAATAAAAAAGTTTGCCTGTCTTCCGAACATTGCGAAAGAATTCTCTCTATATCCGGGAAAAAACCCATATCCAACATTTCATCCGCTTCATCCAATACTACGAAATCAAGGTTTGATATATCTATTGTTCCACGGTTAAGATGATCAATAAATCTTCCCGGGGTTCCCACTATTATTTCCGGTTTTCTCCTTAATCCCCGCAGTTGTATCTCTATCGATTGACCACCGTACACCGGCAGAGTATTTATATTCAATCCCTGACCCAAAAAGGCAATTTCCTCAGCTACTTGAACTGCCAGTTCTCGGGTGGGGCATAGCGCTATCGCCTGTAAGCCCAGGCCGGGTTTTATTTTATTTAGAATGGGAATGCCAAAAGCTGCGGTTTTGCCAGTACCCGTTTTAGCCTGACCCATAATATCACGTCCTGCCAGTCCGTGCGGAATTGCTTCAACTTGTATAGGGGTGGGAATTTCAAATCCTTTTTTTTCTATCATCTTCAACAGTTGGGGCTTCAAGCTCATCTCATTAAATGTCTGGGTGTGCAATTACGTTCCTCCTTATTAAACTGTAACCAAAATAAAAATATTATAAAACTCATTCGTACATATGCAGTTTTATTAGTATAACACATTATAGGACAGTTCCATAAATAAAATGGACACTTCCGTAGTAGGAAATGTCCAAACGGTGAATAATATAATCCTTAAAACTCTTATTATTTATTAGCCAAAAAGAAGACGCAATAAGTGCCCGCACCTACATGGGCCCCAATAACAGACCCTATCTCTGATATGACAAAGTTAGATGAGCTGAATTTTTCTTCCACCAGACGCTTAACTTCCATTGCCCCCTCCAGATCTTGAGAATAGCTGATGCCTATGGTTTGGTTTTTTAAATCATAGCCCCTCAGTTCCATTATATCTAAAAATCGTTTTTGGGCCTTTTTTAAGCCGTGTACTTTTTCCAAGGGTATTATTTTCCCATCTACTACTTGTAATATCAATTGGATATTAAGCAAATCACCAATCATTGCCGCGGCAGGGTTAATTCTCCCACCCCGCTTCAGCATTTGTAAATTGCCTACGATAAAAATATATTGCATCCGCCTGATGTTATCATTAATGCCCGCTATAACTTCATCTTTGCTCTTATTAGCGGCTATTGATTCAGCCGCCCGCAGCACCGTCAGCCCATATCCCACTGAAGCGCCCTGGGAATCAATAACTGTTATCCTTTCTCTATTGACTATATCTCTGGCTATACAAGCAGATTGATAGGTTCCGCTCAAACCTGATGAGAAGGTAATGTATATGATCTCAGCATCACTGCCTTGCATCACCTTTTCAAACTCCATCTGCATACTCGCTATATTCACCTGGGAAGTGGTAGCAACTACCCCTGGCTCCTCCATAATTTTATAAAACTCAGGGGGACTAATCGTCAAACGACCCAAATAAGTCTTATCCTTAATGGTTGTAGTCATATAGAAAAGCCTAACGCCATATTTGTCTAAAACCTCTTTATCCAAATCACAGCCGTTATCAGCATATAATATGATTCTCCCCACTACTGCCAACTCCTCAACACTATTAATAAAACAGATATAAATACCAATATTGAATTTTACTATTTATGCTGCTTTTACACAAGCAACATCCCTCAACAATACTTTATGCTGGAAGTTAACCTTTTTACTAGCTTATTATCGTGCAGCAGCATATATGACCGATCAATGTTATATTAATTGTCTGGCTTTACTTCTTTTTTAAAAAAGTATAGCATAAACGGAATAAAGTTCTTACTTCCCGAAAAGAAGGCAACACTATGAATGATATTAAAAAGGCTTTGGGTATGCCCCTGGTTCTGTTCGCAGCCGCCAGCTTATTGATGGGCCTATATGCCGGGCTTTATGACCCATCCTTTAATAATTATATTGCCCAAACCTACAATGTAAGCCCCCTTGCCCGCGGAGCATTGGAGTTTCCCCGGGAATTCCCAGGATTTTTAGTAGTATTTGTATTTACCGCCCTTACTTTCATTACTGATACCAGGATAGCTGCCCTATCAGCTCTCCTGGTGGGACTTGGCTTATGGGGGCAAGGCTTCCTTTCGCACAATCTTACTACGGTTGTAATATGGATGATAGTTTGGAGCATCGGTTCACATTTATATTTAGCTGTTGCACCTTCTATCGGCTTGCGACTGGCGATTGAGGGACAAGAGGGACGCCGTTTAGGACAACTGGGGTTTTTGGAATCCGCGGGAGCATTAGTAGGAATGTTGATCGTTTACTGGGGTGCTTCAAGGTTTCATTTTTCTTTTGGGGTAATTTTTGGTATAGCCGGCAGTTTTGCCTTGTTAGCCGCCTTATGTCTTTATCGTATAAAGCCTCAGCCTTTGGCAGGCGGTGCTCGCCGCCTGGTTTTCAAGCGAAAATACTGGCTTTTCTACGCGTTAAGTATTGTTTGGGGAGCCCGCAAGCAAATTTTCCTTACCTTTGCCCCCTGGGTGCTCATAAGGCTTTTTGACTGTGGAATAGAAACCTTTGCTTTACTGGGCTTTATAGGAACTGTTTTAAGTCTGGGGTTCAGACCCCTGTTAGGAAGGGCTATTGATGCCTGGGGTGAGAGAGTAATAATCGCCGCCGAATCCATAGCCTTGATTATTATGAGTATATTGTACGGATTTTCTCCGAGCTGGTTTTCTAAAGAGGTTGCTCTCAATATTATTATGGCTTGCTTTGTTGCAGACCAGCTGCTTTTCGCGGTAAGGATGGCACGTACAACCTATCTCAATCGTATTACCGAGTCTCCGGAAGACCTTACCCCTACTCTTTCGATGGGAATATCTCTTGACCATGGGGTTTCCATGCTGATTCCAATAGGCGGGGGCTTACTCTGGACACATTATGGTTTCGTGCCTGTCTTCATTGCCTCCGGCATCCTGGCGCTGTTAACCCTTTGCCTGTCCTGGTTCATACCGTCCCGCGAAAAAATACGGGGTCAAATATAAAGGCAAAAGCCGAATACTCCTTATATAACACACTTAATAGTTCTGTATACTTTTCTCTTAGCGTAAAATTACTTTGGGACAAATAGGATAAAAAATAAATAAGAGAATCTCCCCTTTGATAAAATAGGAATTGCAAGAAACCAATCATCAAAGAAAAGGAGAAACTCTTATGGAACTTATTA
>JAQVWS010000067.1 GCA_028709585.1 Syntrophomonas sp.
GCCGGATATAGTCCTTGGAAAAACTCCGCTGAACTAATGGCGAGAACCGAAATCATATTGCTGGTCTCATTTATCAGTTGCCATTTTCCAGGGTTGGGTGTATAGCCGGAGTACATCATAACATAAGCGATGGCAAAAAATATGGCTGCTGAAAAAGTAGGGCGCGGGGCCCGGTGAATCCATTTACTCAGTATGTTTTTCCACTGTGCGCGGCTGGGCTTAATTAACGGAATTGCCAACAAGGTGCTGATAATGACCCAGGTATAAGCATTCCATAACATTCTGGGCATCAATGGCTTAGCTCCAGGAATAATATTTAACGGCATGGCCAGTTGTTTGAAAAGGAAATCGTAAACCGGAGGATAAAAATTAATAAATAAACAGCAGCTGACCAAAATAATCCAGGGAGCGAGTGCTTTAAGCAGTGACATGGAACGTTCCGTGTCCAGTTCTTCGTTTGTTATGCAGGAGCGGTCAATAACCTTTTTGCCTAATATTTTAAGATAAACAATCATAACCGTAATAGAAGCGGCGCCAGCTATAACCCCGGTTAATACAATACCTCTTCCCCCATAAGCTATTGCCATAGCGGTGAAGCCCATGGTTGAACCGGCTAAAACACAGGGTACAAAGCCTTCTCGCATCTTCGCCCAACCTCCTACCACATAGAGCATGCCAAAACCTATAACGGTAGAAATGTAAGGCATATAATGGGAGAAAACTAATGCCGCATCATTGAGCGGAGTTCCTGTCATATCAGAAAATATTACCAGCGCACCTCCTAAAAGGGCATAGGTACACAAAGAATCATAGCCCAGGGCAGGAAGAGCCACCGCCACAAAGGTCGAATAACCCAAAGCCAGCATAATCGGGGGGAGTATAGATACCGGCGTTGCGCCTACCGATACCAGCAAAGTGCCGATGCCCATATTTATAATCATGATTTGAACCGTGTGATCGTTTTTAGCCAGAGTTTTTACAAATACCACTATTCTTTTTAAGGCTCCGGTACTTTCTAAAAATGATATTTGAAAAATTGAGGCAGCTACCATGAGGGAGACTGGAAATGAAGCAATTATTCCAGCTAAACTGGCGGTCATGCTCACCCGTAAAGTCGTGTTGAAGAAGAAAAGCGATATAAGTAAGGCCAGAGCCCATCCCATAAAACCACTTAAATCTGCGGGGCATTTAACTCCGATTAACAAAACAAGTATGGCAATAATTGGCACTAAAGTAAGCATTACTTCCATATGAATCCGTCCTCCTATCCTACAAACCGGGCAATAAAATAATTACTTATAATTTAATTTTTTTATATCTGTCCTACCAAACTGCTCAGCTTTAAGCGATTATAATAATGACTTATTTATATTAACATATTGTCGAATAAAATTGAAAAAAATTATTTGCGGGTCAATTTGGACAACCAGGATTTATTCCGATCGTCTTGCTCTTTGCGCCAGATCTTGATAAGTTCATCAATACGTTCTTCTCTTTTTTCATCCCTTTTGGCCATTTTAACCTCGAGTTCTTCTATTTTCTGCTGCAGCAGTCTATTCTGAATGAGAAGTTCGTCATTTTGATCGGCAATTTTGCGGACAGTTATTGCCAACTCTTTCACATTTACATCTAAAGCTGCTGCAGGTTGGGCTGCCAAAGCAGTCTCAGTGGCTTCCTCCATGTTTCCCAGAGCCATTCTTATAGCGGTAGTATTAAGGCCCTTTTCATTTTTCAGCTTTAATATTAAGCGCAGGGTATCCAGGTCAGATTCAGAATATAAGCGATCGCTGCGTTCATCCCGTTTAATCTTTAATCTCAAAGTATGTTCTAAATAACGCAGGGTATACTGTTCAATATTAAGCATTTCAGCTACTTCACCAATTTTATAATAAACTTCGTTCATTTTGTAACCTTTCCTCTCAATACTTCATAAATTGTTATCAGGTAAGCAGAGGAGGCTATAAGGGGCAACAGCAGCCGCTCAACAATCTCATAACTTCTTCTTAAGACAGTGTTTGGGCCGGTAAGTTTCTTAAGCTCATTATGAACCTCATTGTAAACCTGAACTTTCCCCTCTTTTTTGCTCATAATATAATTTGAATCTAATAATTATATTCATACTCTTATATATGAGCACAGCCGCCCTTAAATGTTGGACGGCTGTTTTTTGTTTAAAATTTTTATTTATTTTAATTATCTTTTCCGCGGCGGATGATCATGGACGGGTGAGGGGAGCGGGTTCTTTTTCGCTTGCTTTTAAGGGTTTGTTTAAACATTAATAAGAAAAACACACCTGCGCCATAGAAAGCATATCTGGCTTCAGTATTATGTTGATTAACAAGCAAATAAACAGCAGTTAATAGCGTAAAACCAAAGCTGACCGCCCAGCCCAGCATTCTGATGGCTTTGGTGTTTTCGGCCAGGGCCTCATTGATACTTATTAAGGGTACTTTTAGGCTCAGATCACCGCGCTCAGCCCGGCGAAGCACTTTTTCCATCAGAGGAGGGATTTCTATAAGAGAACTGCCGGCTAGAGATGCTTTTTCTTTGATTTGATTTAAAAGCCCCGACTCTCCTTTAGCAAAATCTTTTAGGTATGGCTTACCTTCCTCCAAGAAGTTTATATCAGGGTCTAATCCTATGCACAAACCGTATAAAGTACCTAGAGCGCGGCCCAGGAAGGTAAATTGAGAGGGAATTTGAAAAGGCTGTTCATAAAGAAGCCGTTCTAAATCGTTCAGCAAACTGCTGAAGTCAGCAGAATAAAGGTCCTGAGAGGATCCCAGAGTTGCTTCCACAAGTACCCCTATTGCCCTGGCCACCAGTTCATTATCAGCATCGTAACGCAGAAAACCTATTCTTTTAAAATATGCGGCTACCTGAACATAGTCACGTTTAACCAGGGCCAGAACCAGGTCAATTAATATATCCCTTAACTCTTCGGAGATGGTTCCCATCATACCGAAATCAATTATTATCAATCTTCCGTCCTCAGTAACGAATAAGTTGCCGGGATGAGGATCAGCATGAAAAAAGCCATCCACCAGGATTTGTTTAACATAGGTCTGTAGCAGTTTACTGGCGATTGCCTTGCGGTTAACACCCGCCTGTTCCAATTTAAGGTAATTACTTATTTTTATGCCTGCCATATATTCCATGGTTAATACTCTGCGAGTGGTGTATTCCCAGTAAATCTTCGGAACTAATATGCCATCATCAGCTTGGCTATTGAGGGCAAAAGTCTCTGCATTGTGACCTTCATGTATATAATCCAGCTCTTCTTGCAGGGTAGCGGAGAATTCCTCATAAATAGCGTCAAAATTAACGATTCGTTCCCAATCAGTAATTAATTTTAAGAGATCAACAACCTTACGTACTGCTTTAAGATCGATTCTTACCAGATCATCTATACCTGGACGCAGAATTTTGATAGCCACGATTTGCCCATTAGCTAATACTCCTCTATGAACTTGTCCTAATGACGCTGAAGCAATCGGTATTTCGTCTACCTCAGCATAAATTTCTGCCAGAGGACGGGTAAATTCATTTTCAGCTGCCTGGCGAATAGCGTTAAATGGTACAGATTGGACTTCATCCTGGAGTCCGGCCAGCTCGCGAATGGTGACCTGCGGCAGGACATCAACTCTGGTGCTAAAGAATTGCCCCAGTTTTATCAGCAGCCCGCCCATATTTACCGCGGTCGTACGAAAAAGGCGTGCCTGGGAAACATAAAGCTCTTCACGTTTAGCTTCTATCCATATTTTTCTATGATATAATTTTTTGTATTTTAATGAATAAAAGGACCAGAAAATATTGACAAATAAACTGAAAACCGTATAAAACCTTTTCAAGCCAGCCCAGGAAGCCATACGCATTATATAACTCTCCATTCCATTACTTTATACTTTTAAATTATAACAGAATTCATCTTGACTAAATATTTTAGCACCAGCTTTTATCCTGCTAGTTAATTTATTTTATGGTTTTCATATATTTGTGAAAAGATACAGTATTCGTTTATAATAATCAATAAGTAAGATTGGGGTGGAATTGAGTTTATCATAAAACTCCTATGGACTAAAACATCAGATTTCACACGTCAATTAATTATAGAGGAGAGAGATTTATGGTTCTTGAAAAAGATAGTTGGCGGATTGAGGATATGATGAATAAGCGCATCGAAGTAATTCATTACGGTGATCCATTTAGAAAAGCCCTTGAGATTTTTAGTAAATATAAACTTGATGCCATTCCGGTAGTTAATGATGAAGGTTTATTGACCGGAGTTTTATCTAATAGCAGGTTATATAAAGCTCTGCTTGCTGGAGTTGACCTGGACGATAAGTGTGACCCCTATATAATAGATGCTCCGGTATATATAAATGTAGGACTCAATTATGACGAGCTTTCTCTGGTTATGAGATTGAACAAAAGCAGTGTGGGCAATGTGCCAGTTGTTGATGATGATAAAAAGGTTGTAGGGATAGCTGGCAATAAGGAATATTTAAGAACCAGTCTTAATATAGTACTCAAATCCTATGCCTTGATGGAATCAATCTTCCAGGCCATGCAAGAAGGTATCATCACCGTTGATAACAATGGGTATATTCTGCGCATAAATCAGTTTGCAGAAAAAATGTTTGCTATAAACTTTGCTGAGGCTAAAGGTAAGCATATCAATGAGGTATTGCCCGAGATTATTTATGATGGCAAGCGTAGTTTGGGAGTAAGATATAATTTTAAAGCTGTTTCGGCAATAGTGAATCAAGTACCAATACTGGAAAAAGATATTCAGGTAGGCACCAACGTGGTTTTCCTGGATGTTTCAGATGCAGAGGATATGGGGAAGGAGCTGCAGATAGTCAAGGATTTGCATACAACCCTAAATGCAGTTCTAAGCGCCTCGGCCTTTGGTATTTTTGTTACAGATAAAAACGGTGAGATTAAATATATCAATAAGATAGCCAAACAGTTTGTAGAAAACCATAGTACTTCTGTAAAAGGTCAATTAATAAGGGAAATATTGCCTACCAGCAGTAGATCTCAGGTTGCGGAAACCGGTGTATCGGAAGTTGATATCTGTCATCTCAATGAAAAGAACTGTGTTGTTGCCCATGTTCCTATCAAAACAGATGATAGCAATAATAATGAAACCGTTGGGGTAGTTAGCACGATTTACTGTGATGACAATAAACTTCTGGAAGAGATAGCCAGGAAATGGTTTTCATTGCAGCAGCAGGTTGATTATTACCGCAACCAGCTAGATAAACAAAGAAACAGCACGAAAGATAGCTTCAAACATATTGTAACTAAGAACGATGAATTTATTCAGATTAAAAAAGAAGCCAAACGTATTGCCAAAAGTACTTCAACCGTTCTTCTAACCGGAGAAAGCGGCGTTGGTAAAGATATATTTGCAAGAGCTATTCATGCTACCGGGCCCCGATCCAAAATGCCTTTTGTTAAGGTAAATTGTGTGGCTATACCCGAGACCCTATTTGAATCCGAACTGTTTGGCTATGCGCCCGGCTCTTTTACTGGAGCATCCAAAAAGGGTAAGATGGGTTTTTTCGAGCAGGCTAATAAGGGCACAATATTTCTCGATGAAGTTGGTGATATGCCGCTTTCCATCCAGGTCAAGATCCTGCAGGTATTACAGGATAAACAATTTGTCCGGGTGGGGGGCATAAATACTCAGAATGTTGATGTAAGGATTATTGCAGCCACTAACCGTAATTTACGGGAAGCAGTAGCCAAAGGTGCTTTCCGGGAAGATTTATATTATCGTTTAAATGTAATAGAGCTATATTTGCCACCTCTCAGAGAAAGAACGGAAGATATAATTCCTCTGGCGGAAGCTTTTATTGAAAAATATAATGATATATTGGGCACAGCAGTAACCGGGATGAGTACTCGGGTTAAACAAGCCCTGCTGCAGTATAGCTGGCCAGGCAATATTAGAGAACTGGAAAACGCCGTTGAGAGAGCTGCCAATTATGTATGGGAAGGCGAGATGGACTTAGAACATCTTCCAGCTCATATTTTGCATGGTGAAAGATCGAACCCCAAACAATCATCTTACCAGGTTGCCATAAATGATGTTAATAAAGAAATAATACTAGATGCACTGAGAAAGACCAAGGGCAATCGAAGCGCCGCCGCCAGAATTTTAAAGATTAGCCGGTCGGCTCTTTATGAAAAACTGTCCAAATACGATATTTCATAGACCGGAAGTCAGCTGCTTAATCTTATAAAAACTAATAACTCCCATGGCGAAAATATTCCCATGGGAGATTTTTAATCATAAATGTCTAATTTTTCTAAATCGCTTTTTTTTACTTGATGTTAATTTTTTTTTTTGGATGTTTCATTCTCTGGTTTATCCTGGGTTAAAATAATTTCTTGGGCGGGAACTTCAGCGGGTACTTCGTTTATATCTGCATTTTCCGTGTCTGCTTGGGTTGCTTCGGGCTCATCCGGACTTTCAACAGCAGCAGTTGCAGTTGCTTCTGGTTGGGCTTCTTCAGGGTTCTCTGTTATTATATTTTTATTTTCAGAATCTTCCGGTACCTCAGATACTTCTTGTATTGGTGGCGCCTGCAAGGTTTCTGGCAGGCTTTGCCCATCTTCACTATTATTTTTGTTTTCAGAATCAGGATCGATGTTGGGCTTCACTGAATTAAAATGATTGCTGCATAGGGGACAAATTAAATCATCTGCAAAGGGAGTTGATGATTTGCTCCACTGCATACAATATTGGCATAACAACCAATGCGCCATAATGTTGGCTCCTTTCCTTATACAATCTTTGTATATTCTATGGCCCAACGATTATAATATTACAGTTACCATATTTTGTAATGCAGGGTTTATACGGTGAGTTCTTCATTTAAGTTGTTGATTGATCGTAAAGAAATCTTTCCAGGGATCATTAGCGCTAATCCTGCTTATTGCATCAGTCATATTGATACCACCGGGTGATACCGTGTCAAGTTCTTTCCATGTGATGGGCATAGACACCGGAGCCCCTTTTTTAGCTCTTATTGAATAAGGGGCAACACTTGTGGCACCTCTGCCGTTTCGAATCCAATCGATAAATATCTTGTTGGTGCGCTGGCTCTTTCTTACATTGCTCGTATAACGGTCTGGCCACTGCTGCTCCATGACTTCGGCAATCCTTTTGGCAAAATCGTGAAACGTGTCCCAGTCCACAGATGGTTGGAATGGCAGCACCACATGGTAGCCTTTGCCTCCGCTGGTCTTGAGATATGATATTAAAGCAAGCTGCTCAAGGACACTTTTAAGATCTTTTACCCCCTGACGCACTTTATCCAGCTCCAGGTTCTCATCCGGATCCAAGTCAAATACCATAATATCCGGTTTTTCCAGATTTTCTATGCGGCTTCCCCAGGTATGAAACTCCAGGGTGCCCATCTGGGCTTCAAATATGAGACCGGCAGTATTCTCAACATAAAAGTAGTCTTCCTTTTCACCGTTGCTGTTTAAAATTGGTATAATTATGACTCCTTTATTATCCGGGCCGGGATGCTTTTTATAGAAGCAGGACTGGAAGATTCCCTTGGGACAGCGTACAAGGCTAAGAATTCTATGATCCAAATAGGGCAGCATGCGCTGGGATACCTGTGCATAATATCTGACCACATCCGCTTTTGTAATTTCAGGTTCTTCAAATATTACTTTGTTAGGGTTCGTAATCTTTATTCCATTGATCATAATACTATCTCCGCTGGTTGCCATTGCTACCTCCAAATCTTCTCTGGCGGCTGGTTGATCTTCATAATTTTTGTAATCTGAATTGTTTTCCTCATCCGCCATTTCTTTTTTTATATCCCGGGGATTTTTATCAGTCCGCAGTCCTTTAAAACTAGCATGCCTTAAAAGATGATCTTCGGTCCATTCAGCAAAAGCGATTTCTGCAACCAGCTCAGGTTCCAGCCAGGTTACTTTTTCATTTTTTCTGGATGGGGGCAATTGTTGGAAAGGTGATTCTTTTTTCATTATAGGCGCAAATATTTCCTCAAGCTCTTTGCCCCTTGATATAGTCAACCCTGTCCCAGCCCGGCCGGCATAGATCAATTCTTTGCCAGCATAGACACCTAGAAGAAGTGAGCTTACCCCGCTGGTTTTTTTATCTGACAATGTATATCCGCCAATGACAAATTCCTGTCTTTTAATACATTTAAGTTTTATCCAATCGCCGTTTCTTGTTCCACTATATATGGAATCCGCCTTCTTACCCACGATTCCTTCCAGATCTGCTTTGCAGGCGGCCAGGAAACATTCCTTGGCATTTCCTCGGATATGCTGACTATAATGAAGGGTTTTCGGTGAATCCTTTAAAAAATCCGCCAGTATTTCTTTCCTGTCAATTAAGCGTTGACCTCTTAAATCTGCTCCGTCCAAGGCCAGGATATCAAATACAATATAAGTAAGGTTTTTATCCTGAGGGCTTTTCATATAGTTCTGCAGAGCCTGGAAATTTGTCTTGCCCTGCGCATCCGCAATTACCATTTCTCCGTCCAAAACCATGGACCTTCCGGCAGCCCAGACAATAAGAGTATTTGCAATTTCCAGAAACTTTTTTGTACTATCATGGCCGTTTCTGGTTATGAGCTGGACGTTGTTTTTCTCTATATAGGCAAGAATCCTGTAACCGTCGTATTTTACTTCATATAACCAATCATCACCCCCGGGGGGTTCGTTTACCAGTTTAGCAAGCTGTACAACGACCTTGTCAAAAGGGTTGAGGCTTATTTTCTCCGCCGCCCCAGTTTCAATCTCCACCATAGTGCGTCCGGTTCTGATGCTGGTAGTAAACTCAGAAATACCGTCCGTATTTTGGGTGTAATCATCCTTTTCTTTAAGCAAAAGCCAGTTGTGCATAGATTCAGCAGATGCTTTCATTCTGATTAAAGCCCATTTTCCCCGGAGCCTTCTGCCATTCAGAACAAACTTAAGAGAACCATTGCTGAGGCTGGCATTCACATCCTGCTGAGGTTCCCAGTAGCCTTCATCCCAAAGCATAACCACGCCTCCGCCATATTCTCCCTTGGGAATCAGGCCTTCAAAGTTTCTGTATTCCAAGGGGTGGTTCTCTACCTGGATGGCGAGCCTCTTGTCACGGGTATTATAGGAAGGCCCCTTGGGTACTGCCCAGCTTAAAAGAACCCCATCCCATTCAAGACGCAAGTCAAAATGATCCCGGCGGGCTATATGGTGCTGGACAGCAAACCTGAGGAAATTTTGGGAATCTTCAGTTCGGCCTTCAGGTTCTCCGGTTACAGCAAAATCTCTTTTCTGGTTGTATTTATCCAATTTTGTAGTAATTCATATCACTTGCCTTTTGTTTTATGAAGCCGTTTTCAGGTATTATCCGCAGTTTATATTATGGTTATCCCTATAAGTAATTACTTGTAATTTGGTTACACTAATAACGGAGGTGCATTTATGGCGGTAGCACACAGAACGGTTATTTCATTCGGTCTCGTAGCGATCCCGGTGTCTTTGTACACAGCTACTCAGGATAATGACATACATTTTAATCAACTGCATAAAGAGGATAAGAGCCGGGTGCGGTATAAGAAAACCTGTGCTCATTGCAAAAAGGAACTAAAAAGTGAGGATATTGTTAAGGGCTTTGAATATGATAAGGATCGTTATGTCGTTATAGTAGATGAAGATATAGAAAAAATTAAAACCGAAAAAGAAAAATCTATCCAAATCCTGCATTTTGCCCAATTAAATCAGATATCACCGGTTTATTACGACAGAACCTACCAGGCCATCCCGGAGGTAGGAGGAGAAAAGGCCTTTGAACTCTTAAGGTCTGCTTTGATGCAAGAGCAGAAAGTTGCTATCGGCAGGACCATCATGGGAACCAAGGATACGTTGATAGCCATTATTCCGCGTGAAAATGGGGTGTTGATTTCAACCATGTTTTATCAGAATGATATCAAAGATCTGCAAAAGTCCTATAAGATTCCGGATATGAATGAACAGGAACTAAAAATGGCGCAGGTGCTGATTAATTCAATGGATATTCCTTTTGATCCCTCTCAATATAAGGATGAATACCAGGCTAAACTTAAAGAGCTTATTGAAACCAAAATATCTGGAAAAGAAGTAGTTGCCACCAAGCCGGAACAGGTGGGTTATGTAATTAATCTTATGGACGCGCTCAAAGCCAGCATTGAAAAGCAGAATGAGAGTAAAACGAATAAACAGGAAAAAACATTATCCAAAAGGACGAAAAAAGAAAAAGGCGCCTGAATCAAGGGGACGGTTCTTTTGCCTGCATTTATATCTGCCGTTCAACTGTGCTTTTGGTCGGTTCAAATAATCAAGGGGACGGTTCTTTTGCCTGCATTTGTATCTGCCGTTCAAGTGAGAAGCAGGGGGACGGTTACGGTTCGTCTACTTCCTATAGAGACACTTCTCCCATTCCCGGATAATTTCGCACATCTCATCATCCAGGTAGGTCAGTGCCTTATGTTTCAGTGAAAGCGGAATGCCGTAATAGGCTTCAGCAATGGCACCAGCAATTGCTGCAAGCGTATCGCTGTCACCACCAATGCTTATCGCATTTCGGATAGCGTCCTCAAAGGTTTCTGATTCTAGGAAAGCTACAATGGCCTGCGGTACGGTTCCTTGGCAGCTTGCGTCGAATTCGTAGGTGCTACGGATTTCGTCGAGGGTAAAGTCAAGGTTGTAATAATCACGCGCTATCCGCTCGCCGATTAGCTTTTTCGATGCATCGTTACGGGCCATAAAGATTGCGATTGTAGTAGCTTCCGCACCTTTGATGCCTTCCGGGTGATTATGGGTTACTTCTGTGACCCTTCGGGAAAGCAGTTTGGATTCCTCCTCGGTGTTGGCCATGAAACCGCATGGCGACACGCGCATAGCAGCGCCGTTGCCAAAGCTGTTATATGGCTCGGGGTCATTGCTGAAAATCCAGCGGTAAAACATTCTTCCAAAACCGCAGTTTGGATGTTTCCGCCCGATTTTCTGCATGAACTTGACGGCTTGCTCATTGAGTATTTCCCAGTTGCCCTGACAAGCCAATATAGCCTTGGCAGTGGCAATGGTCATAATGCTGTCGTCAGTGGCAAAGCAACTTTCCGCAAACAGATCAAAGTCCTTACTTCTGTGGTTATAGAATTCGAACCGCGATCCTACGATGTCGCCAATAATTGCTCCAAGCATAAAGTCACATCCTATTCAGCTATTGACCGATCTTGCACATAAACATCACTTCTTTTCTCTTATATTATCATAAATATAAATGAAGTCCGCTTGGCAAGAAGATATTTACGCAGCTGTTATTAAAATGAGGTTTTGTTATTAACAAGTAGTCATATATTGTAGAAAGGCTAAATACGCTGTTAATATTCAAAGGAGGGCTTATGGAGGCATTCTTGCATAAGTCAATACTAATTTTTTTCACCTCATTGGGAATAATTTTAGGGGCATCATTACTAGGATCATTTGCCGCAGTTTTAGTAAAAGATCCTCCCATTGGTACCATGCTTAACTTAGCCAAAGAAATAAAGATATGGGCTATTGTAGCAGCGATTGGCGGGACTTTTTCAACCTTCGAGGTTTTTGAATCCGGTCTTTTCCAAGGTGAATTGAAGCCTGTAATTAAACAACTTATATATATTTTTTGCGCACTGGCCGGAACTCAAACTGGGTATTATTTACTTATTGTTCTATCAGGAGAAGGAAAATGAAACGCGTAATATTTTGGATGACCATTTTCATCATTGGGGCATTGATAGGTGCAGCTTTAACCAGCGTATTAATAGGGAATCAGGTCGATGCTTTGTATATAGAAAACACATCATTGCAGGATAATCTGTTAGTAGCGGACAAACAAATACAACAG
>JAQVWS010000068.1 GCA_028709585.1 Syntrophomonas sp.
CAGACACCATTGGCGGATATAACTCAATGCTTAAAAAGCAGCAGGCAATTGAAGGCGAATGTCACATTACAACTGTGTTGTTCGATAACAACTATGAACTGCTCCATGACCGGATTGACATTAAGGCGGTCAGCCCGATTACCGAGAAAGAATATCAGGTTGGCGGGTCGACAGCACTTCTTGATGCCATCGGCAGTACGATTCACAAAATTGGTAACGCGCAGAAGCACACTGCCGAGGATTACCGCGCCCAAAAGGTGATGTTCGTGATTATCACAGATGGCGAGGAAAACTCCAGCCGAGAATACTCTGCCGAAAAGGTTAAAACGCAGATTGAGAGACAAAAGGCGAAATATGGCTGGGAGTTTATCTTCCTTGGTGCGAATATTGATGCGGTTCAAACCGCCGGGCGCTTTGGCATTGCTCCGGACAGAGCGATCGATTATCTGGCCGACAGTGAGGGGACGGAACTGAACTTTAAGGTAATGGCAAGTGCTGTGGCGACATTCCGGGAGGCGGGAACCGTTGACGAGGCTTGTTTTGAGGAAATCCGCAAGGACGTGAAGCGGCGAGGGGGTCGTAAATAATGCTTGGCTAGCCTTGTCCAGTTCGGGTGTGAGTATTCTTTAGTGTAAATGGAATAATCATCCAAAAGTTTATTGATACTTTTAGTTGTAGCATAAACAGGGCAACGCTGAGAAGCGACCCACGCTTGCTACGGCTTATTGTTCGCTGTTTTTCGTTTTACCGGTAAGCCCAAAGCGTATTCGTAAGCATCCGCAATTGCATCTCCATAATATACTAGGGAATCTTATGTATTTTAGATGGGATAATGCGAAAGCAAAGGCATCGTCAAACACTCTGCTGAAAAGTCAATTCGATTGTTCAATCCCAAATAGATTAACTGGATCCTAATTTTTGATTGACACATTTTTCTTAAACCTATATAATTTAACAAATAATAGTTATTTTAAGCGCAATTTAATAGACTGGTGGATTAGAGGGAAACCACTGCGGTTGCTCAATAAAATACCAATATTTTATGATTAAGGGGCGGCCCTAAGTTATCAAATATTGGTATTTATCGTTTAGATAAAAATGACAGCTGATGCGGGATATAAATGAGGCGGGGATATTTATGTCATTGGTAACCCAACTTGACGATTATGAGCGGTTCAATGATCGGAAACGGAAAAAGTTGCAGCATGAACTTAAGATCTATATGGAAAAATACTTCAAGGCCAAGTTAGGCAAAGGAGTCGATCATACCCGAATAATGATCTGGGAAGACACCCTGATCATCCGGGGGGAAGGTTTCCTGACCGAACCGGAGAAGTACATCGTCGCTACAACGGCCGGCAAGGATGTGGTCAATTCAGCCCGCATGCAAGTGGCCAGGCAGCATTCCATAGACAACGTACCTTATTTTGAAGAACTTTTTAACGCCAAGGCCGTTCATCAGGCTTATATGATCGAAGCGGAAAACGATTTTTGGATGCATGTGGTGATCTTTGACCGTATGCTGACTGAATAAGAGTTTTAATCTTAACTGAATAGGTGGATTGAGGAGAGACTTTAATGTTGCTCCAAGATAGACCATTGTTTTTAGATCTCGAGCGGGAGACGAAAATTATGGTCTTTTTTTATGGGAGGGGGAGATCGTAAACCACAACTGAGATTCCGTTTAATAGGACCAGGCACTTGTTCGAATTATCTAAATTAATGGGGAGGTATTTAATTAATGGCACAAACTATGAAAGCATTCGTTTATCACGGACCAGAAAAAATGAGTCTGGATCAGGTACCCAAACCGCAAATCACAAAACCAACCGACGCTATCGTCAAGGTCACCACTTCCACCATCTGTGGAACCGACAAACACATCCGCCACGGCGGAATGCCCGAAGTTGAGCCGGGCAGAATCATCGGCCACGAGTTCTGCGGGATCGTTGAAGAAGTGGGACCGGCTGTAAGCAAGTACAAAAAAGGCGACAAGGTGGCGGTATCCTGTGTTACTCAATGCATGGATTGCTATTACTGCCGCCGCGGCTTGTATTCCCAGTGCACCACCGGCAGCTGGATATTCGGCTATATGATCGATGGCTGCCAGGCTGATTACGTGAGAGTGCCCTACGCCGATTCCGGAATGCACCTGATTCCCGATAATCTCACCGATGAAGACGTCCTGTTGGTTGGGGATATTCTCTCCACCGGATATTTTGGCGCTGAGAACGGCAACATCCAACCTGGCGATACGGTAGCGGTATTTGGTTCCGGCCCGGTCGGAATGTGCGCGATGGCTACTGCCCGCCTGTGGGGACCGGCCCGGATCGTGGCTGTGGATATTGATGATTCCCGGCTGGCATTTGCCCAGAAGCAGGGTTGGGCCGATTACGGCCTGAATCCCAACAAAGTCGACGTTGTGCAGGCCCTCAAGGATATGACCGGCGGCCGCGGTGCTGACGTCACCATCGAAGCCAACGGTTTCGAGCCCACCTTCAAAGGAGCCATCGGCGGAGTCAGACCCGGCGGGACCGTTTCCTTGATCGGCGTCTTTGAAAAACCCCAAGTCGTGGAAATGAATAAACTATGGATAAAGAATATTGCCATCAAGATGGGTCTGGTCAATGCCAATCGGATACCTGAGCTGATCGACCTGATCAAAGAGGGCAAGATCAATATGAAACCTCTTTTCACCCATACTCTGCCCCTGTCACAGGTTGCCGAGGGATATGATATCTTTGAAGAACGCCGCGATGGTGCCATCAAAGTAGTCTTGAAAGCCGACGCATAAGGCATCTGACCGCTTGAAGCGAGCATAGTTCTATTATTGGCAATAACCTGGGATAAACGACGGCGTGGTCACCATGCCACGCCGTCCATATAAAACTTTAGTCCGTTTCTGATTTACCACGATATATGACTCTCCATCACATCATATATATCTCAGGATTCATGTTCAAGCCAGAAGGCCTCCCACAGGGGAGGTCTTTTGGCGTCTGGGCGGACGATAATAGGCGGCGGTGAGACCACTGATAGAGTTTTAATGTGTCATGCTGATGACTTGTTTCCACGAACCAAAAAATCATGTTTTTCGCTCAATGGGTTTCACCTGGTAAGGTGACGGCACTTCTGCGTTATATTATCAACTTGATTGCAGTTAATCTGGCCCACCTGAAAAATGAGGCCGATGTGTTTAATGTCGCACTGTTTGGTATAACTGCTAAGCAGTGGCGGGAAGAACATCCTGATAAGAACGGAAATATCAGAGATTATGTTACTTTAAACCAGTTGTTGGACTTGGCTAATATGGAAGCTATAATGCGATATTAATTGAACAAGGCATACCTGAAGCAGATGCAATTGATTCAAAACATTGCTATGATTAAATAAATTAAAATTATTGAACTGTAAGACAAAGAATAAAAAACGTTTTGGAAGCGGGGAAGTCTATTAATGGGGCACTATTGCAGAATATGCGAGAGAACACGGGCTAATGAGAATTTTTCAGGAAAAGGACATAAAAATTATGTATGCAAAGATTGCTCTGGCAAATCCGGCAGAAATGCTAAGAAGGACAGCATAGATGAAATTGTTTTTGCCTCTGAAACCACGGTACTGTTAAATGATAAGTTGATTCAAGCGGTATTTTTTAATTGATTTTGAAAAAACAAAATATAAATAATGAAAATGATGAAGAAATGCCATTTTGAAAGAGGGAAGCTTGATGGATAAAAAAATTGACAAGAAAACAGAAGCGGCTCTACTAAGGGCACTGGAAAAGGCAAAGGCCTTTAGCCAACAACTGGAGGAAAACAGGGAGAAACGACTTTGGAAGGAGGTTGATGTGCCATGCAACCTTTATGACGCCATCAACGGGTTAACAAAGGCACAAATGAATATAATCCGCAAAAATTATAATATTAAAAATTTAAGCGCTCTCAAAAAAACAGATCTGGCAGCGGAACTAGCGAGGTTGATTCCCTCTAAGTTTAAGAAGATTATATATACATTGGATCAAAGCAGGTATGACTTTATCAAAACAATCATTAAGAATTCGGGAGTTATATCTGATGTAGGTATTTCTGTTGCGAATGCGGAAGCATTCATGGGATCGAGTATTATATTTACCGGGTTATATGAAGATCAAAAGATAATATTCATGCCTTATGAACTGATAAATATTTTTTCTCAAATAGATGGCAGTGAGCTGGAAAACATTGTTCAACGTAATACCGAATGGATACGCTTAACCCATGGAATGCTTTTTTATTATGGGGTCATGGATGTATGGCTCGCTAAAGAGAAGATTAAAGAGCTTACAGGGCAAGAAGCTGACATTATGGAATTTATGAATGTAATGTCCTTTGCCTGTGATTTCTATGGGCAGGTCCGTAACACGCCATATGGATATCAGGATGACAGAGTTTTCGATGCAAAGAAAATTGTTGATGAACATAGAAAGAGACCGGGCGTTGATTACTATCCTTTTACAAAAAAGCAACTGTTAAAAGCTGGTGGTCCGAATTATGTTGATAAAACGCCGGAGATGAACAGCTTTATCAATTTTCTTTTAAAGCACTATAGGTTAACAGATCAAGAAACAAACGAAATAGCACTGCAGACAACCAATATGATTAATGCAGATTCAAAACCCACGCTGATTATTCAATACCTGCAGAGCTGGATGGAGTTTCCGTCGTTTGAATTTGTGCAACAGTTAACTGCAAAAATAATGGAACTATATAATAATACCCGTCAGTGGGCGTTAAAGGGGCATACTCCCAATGAGTTGTTTCAGGAGGAAAGGAAGTTCTTAAATCCTTTGCCGACGGAGTCATTAAAAGTGGTTAGGCCGAATTCGAATGTGATTGACATATCGACCCACACTAAGGTTGGACGAAATGATCCATGCACATGTGGCAGTGGTAAGAAATATAAAAAGTGCTGTGGAAAATGAAGACAGTGCCGCCAAGGGGCTACCGGCTTCTAGTGGCATCTTTTTGTATCCTGAGGCATGTGGAGACCTCTATGGTACAAGTATTATCCTGATGACATGCGTCCGCAAAATGCATTAAATGCTGCACGTGACTGGTTATCGGGAAAAAACAAACTGCCGCAGGCAAAAGCAACAATCCTTGAGTGCCATTCGGCTGCCCGTGATACAGAAGAAAACAATAGGAACTTATCTGTATGCAATGATAGCCGAAAACAATCCCAATATATAAGGAGTAAAGGTATATCCAGTTATTGATCAATGTTATAATGATTATGTCTAGTGAAAAGCTAAAATTAGGTAAAAAAATATTAGTGAGGTGATTAGATGGCAAATAATGATCCAATGCAAAAGAACGGATTAGGCGAGTCTTTACCCAGCCGTAATGATTCCAAAGGAGAAAATTCTGTCATCACCCGTGAAAATGGGGCCCCGGTTATTAACAACCAGGATACCATGACCGCAGGTAAAAGAGGCCCCCAAGTACTACAAGACGCCTGGCTGCTTGAAAAGCATGCCCATTTCAACCGGGAGGTTATCCCTGAACGGCGCATGCATGCCAAGGGATCTGGAGCCTTCGGTGAGTTTGTTGTAACCCAAGACATAACCAACTATTCTAAAGCGAAAATTTTTTCGGAGATAGGGAAAAGAACCAAAATATTTGTGCGATTTTCTACAGTAGCCGGGGAACGCGGTGCCGCCGATGCAGAGCGAGATATCCGCGGATTTGCTATTAAATATTACACCGAAGAGGGGAACTGGGATCTGGTAGGAAACAACACACCGGTGTTCTTTTTTCGGGATCCCAAGAAATTTATCGATCTGAATCATGCAGTTAAACGTGATCCTCGCACTAATATGCGCAGCCCCAATACTAACTGGGATTTCTGGACATCCCTTCCAGAGTCATTGCTCCAGGTAACAATTACTATGAGTGATCGGGGTATTCCTTCTTCCTATCGCTATATGCATGGATTTTCCAGCCATACTTACAGTATGATAAATGCTGATAATGAGCGAGTATGGGTGAAATTCCATTTCCGTAGTCAGCAGGGTATCCGGAATTTGACGGATCAGGAATCTGAAATGGTAGTGGCAAAGGATCGAGAGAGTCATCAAAGAGATCTATATACAGCTATCGAGAAGGGGATATTCCCTAAATGGACCATGTTTATTCAGGTCATGACCGAAGAACAGGCCAGAAACATGCCCTATAACCCCTTTGATTTGACCAAAATGTGGTACAAGAAAGATTTCCCTCTAATCGAGGTGGGCGAGATTGTACTGAACAAGAATCCCGACAATTATTTTGCAGAGGTGGAGCAATCTGCATTTAATCCCGCTAACAATGTGCCTGGTATTGGCTATTCCCCTGATCGCATGCTCCAAACCCGATTGTTTTCTTATGGAGATGCTCAGCGTTATCGCTTGGGGGTAAACCATCACCAGATTCCAGTTAACAGTCCTCAGGGAGTTAAGCATCCCCATAGTTATCACCGTGATGGCCTGATGAGAGTGGATGGAAATATGGGCAGCGAACTCCATTATGAACCCAACAGCTATGGCAATTGGACCGACCAGCCCCAGATCGCTGAGCCTATCCAAGAGGGCGGAGATGTTTATCATTATGACTTCCGTATGGATGACCATGATTATTACACGCAGCCGGGACTTCTCTTCCGTAATATGAGCCCAGAACAGCAGAAGGCCCTTTTTGAGAATACAGCACGGAATATGGGCGATTCGACATTGCAAATAAAACATAGGCATATCAATCATTGTTATATGGCCGACCCTAAGTATGGCAAGGGAGTAGCTGAAGCGTTAGGTATTTCTATTGACGAAGTGGATCTTGCTCCGATGAAGTCTGACAGCCATGATGTATGGTTAAAGGATAATGCTCGTGGGGATTCTGATTTAAACGTACCTACCATGCCGGCAGAACCTGTTTCTGCTAAGGATTTACCACAGAATGGCCGTGATACCAATGTTGAAACTCCGAATAGTCTGTTCAGTTGGGAAAATGACCCTCAGTTGCTGTGATTATAAATGCTGAAGAGGGAGTTTCACGAAAGTCTAAGAAAAGATCCCTGAAGAAATCGAGTAGGGTAATGCTGCAGTAGCTAACTGCAGCACCATCCTCTCACGGAACCGTACGTACGGGCCTCGTATACGGCTCCTGGCAAACCTTATCTTTCATAATAGAATGACAAAATCCCGATTTTATACGTTGGTAATGAACATGCGCTTTAGTGTAAACGGAATAATCATCCAAAATTTTGTTAATACTTTTATTGTAGCATAAACAGGGCAACGCTGAGGAGCGACCCACGCTTGCTACGGCTTATACGGTGAAACGGCGAGCTTATTGTTCGCTGTTTTTCATTTTACCGGTAAGCCCAAAGCGTATAAATCTCGGGGGTTTGGGGGCAGAAAGAGGACGAATAAGTAAAAATAGGCATGGATTCAGGAGTGTTTACACTCTATGTAAAGGAACTCTATGATAAGACGGCTTATTCGGCAATGGGTAGATGGTTGATGATAGAGGTTAAAGACAACTCTGTCCTGAATGATTTAAAGTATTTGCTGGGAATCAGAGTCAGGCTTAAAAGAAACTATAGATAATTCCCGGAGGTTTAATATGTGGTTTTATATAATTATTGGGTTATTCTTTATTGCTTTAGGGTTGGCGGTTCATGTATTTAAATGGTATTTTTTAATTTCGGGCTATAACACCATGTCAAAAGCTAAAAAGGCCAACGTCGACACAGAAGGTCTTAGTCGTTTGATGGGGATATATTCCTATGTCAACGGTGGAGTTTTCATCGTGATGGGTGTGCTGCAGGTTTTGGGATTAAAACCAATTCAGACGCCGGCTATTGTGTTTTTTATTATTTCAACAGTTTATTTACTAATCAAGGCTCAAAAGTATGATGGGAATCTTTATGATAAGGATGGGAAACTTCGTAAAGGAGCAGGAAAGCAACTGGTTTTACCTGCAGTTATAGCCGTTGTAACATTAATCTTCGTTGCTGTTCTGATGTTTTTTTCATCCCAATCAACCAAGGTGACTTTTCTTGAAGAAGGCATAGAAATCCATGGCATGTATGGTGATGTTTATACCTGGGAGTCCATTGAGGCTGTAAAGTTGATCGAAGAATTACCCACTATTGAAATGCGTACCAATGGTTCAGCTTTAGGCTCGAATTTGAAGGGGCATTTCAGAACAAAAGAACTGGGTTCAGTGAAATTATTCGTTAATACAGAAACCCCTCCCTTTATTTTTCTTGAAACAGAGGACGGGATTACGATCTTTAATTTTAAAGATGCAGATGAAACGCAAGAGATTTTCAGAGAAATCAATCAAAAAATATCCCGCTAAATGAGTGTATACATTAATTTTATTCGGAGGACTTAATGTGATAACAACAGAAAGTCTTATGTCAATTTCAAAAAGCGATTTACAGGAAGCATGTCCAAAAAGTGGAAAGGAAAGGCTCCAGAATAGGAGGAAAATTAAAGTGAACGAGTTACCTAAAACTAAAGTGCTGTTTATTTGTGCTTCTAATTCGGCCTGATCGAAGATGGCGGAAGCCTATTCAGTTTGCTTTTCCTAAAAGGGTTATAACTCTTTTATCGTAATTAAACCAGCTTTATAGCTGGCTTTTTCTGTCATTGCTAAAACTGAGTGAGAATAGCAGGAATATACTGGGAATAAGTAAAATTGATTGAGGTATCAGACCTTGGCCCAACAAGTCTGTTACATCAATAAAATTTGCAGTGTTTTGTGCAGAATAATATTTTGCTCTCCATGAAAATAATGCCAAGAAATTCATTGAACCCTATGTGTAGCGATAGGTATTGACGGAAAAAATGACTTTAGGCTATAATTACAGTATTAAAAACTAAAATACGATGTATTCCAAATAGTTATTGTAAATTAATTATGTTAAAGAGCGCATCGAAGCAATGCTGGAGATGATAAAAAATGATTGTAATAGGCATAGATATTGGTTCGGTGGCCGCTAAAGGTTATATCATTAGTAGCGGTCACCATCACCGGACCATCATTCCTACTGGATGGAGCCCCCGTGATGCAGGACAGGTAATAATTGACCAATTACTTGATGCGTCGCGGATTGAGCGAGATCAGGTAGAACGGATATATGTAACTGGCTATGGTCGGGTAGCATTTGAGCAGGCCGATAAAACTATCACCGAGATCAAGTGCCACGCCCGGGGCATAGCTGAACTCTATCCTGAGGTCCGCACCATCATAGATATTGGTGGCCAGGACAGCAAGGTTATCCGCATCGGCGAAAAAGGTCAGGTCCTGGACTTCGCCATGAATGATAAATGTGCTGCCGGAACCGGACGCTTCCTGCAGGTTATGGCGACCGCCCTGGGATTAGATGTTAGTGAACTGGGACATGCTGAGGAGCCAGGCCAGATGCAGACGATCAGCAGTATGTGTACGGTTTTTGCTGAATCGGAAATAATTGGTTCGCTGGCGCGGGGAAATCCTAAAGGCGGTATTATTGCTGGCTTACACCAGTCGGTAGGAAAACGAGTAGCAGCCATGGTCCGGCGCATGGGGATCAAGGAACAAGTAGCCTTTACCGGTGGGGTGGCGATTAACCCGGGAGTCAAGCGAGCGCTCGAGGAAGAGCTCGGAACTAGAATTATTGTGCCCGAGGCTTGCCAATACACCGGTGCTTTGGGGGCGGCTTTATTAGCCTTGGAAAACCGTTAGAAAGGGGCTGGGTAGAAGACTGCTACGACAGGTAATTTGTTTTCGCTAAGTAATATGAATATTAAAGAGGAGGAATCTTAATGGCTGATTACCAGCAAATGTGGGCTGATCTGGAAATGGATCTGGAGAAACATGACGCTCTTTGCGAGGTTTTACCTGAAGCCTTTGGGGGCATTTACCTTACTCAGCAAGATCGCCCTAAGGGCATGGACTTTTACGATTTTGTGGTATCCGAAATTCACGGGGTCAGGCCGGCAGAGATGCTTGAGCATCAAAAAAAGGGCGGTAAGGTGTTCGGAACCTTCTGCGTATATGTACCGGATGAGGTGGTCTTTGCGGCTGGCGGAATTGCAGCGGGGCTTTGCGGGGGATCACAGTTCTGGGTATCCGGCGGAGAGAAAGTATTGCCAGCCAATACCTGTCCGCTCATCAAAGCGTCAGTAGGGGCGAGACTGGACAAAACCTGTCCCTTCTTTCTAATTCCTGATATGTACGTGGCTGAAAATACCTGTGATGGAAAAAAGAAAGCCTGGGAGATATTGGCACGTGAAGTGCCTATGCACATCATTGATTTACCGCAGATGAAACGAGAAAGGGATATTGCTGCCTTTGAAGCTGAAATCAGGGACTTCATCGTAACGGTAGAAAAGGTTACCGGCAACAAGATTACTGCAGAATCCCTGGGAAAAGCAATTAAACTAATAAACAATAAGCGCAGGGCTTTACAGCGAGTTTACAATGCCAGAAAAGCTTCACCGGTGCCTATCAGCGGCAAAGACGCTCTCCTGGTTACCCAGATTAACTTCTACGATGATCCCGCGCGGGCAGCCCAGATGGCGAATAGTTTGGCTGATGAATTGGAGCAACGGATCGAGAATAAGTTCGGCGTTTTCCCTGATAACGCTGTGCGAATAATGGTAAGTGGTACTCCTATGGCCATACCCAATTGGAAGCTGCATCATATTATAGAGAGTCTTGGTGCAGCAGTCGTGGTGGAAGAATCTTGTACCGGTACCCGCTATTTCGAAAACCTGGTCGATGAGTCAGCAAGTACTTTGGAAGAACAGATCAGGGCAATGGCTGAAAGATATATGAAGACCAATTGTGCTTGTTTCACTCCGAATTCCGCCAGGGTAGAAGATATCATCCGTCTGAGCGATGAATACAAGGTTGATGGCATTATTGATACCAATCTACAGTTCTGCAACCTTTACTCTACTGAGAGTTACCTGGTAAAACAGTCTGTGACTGAACGTAATATGCCGATTATGCACATTGAGACTGATTACAGCGATCAGGATTTTGAGCAACTCCGGACCAGAGTAGAGGCCTTCCTGGAGATTCTGAGAAAGTAGGTTTTCCAACTGGATAGTTGTAGCTATGCTTGGTATGTATTATTTCCCAGTCATCATGAAGGTTTGCATCTAAAAAGAGAATTGGACGAGTTAGAAATCAAAACCATGATTTCTCCGACACCGCGCGAGGCCGATAAGAGCTGCGGTATTTCCTTGATCGTGGATGAAGTCGATCTTCCGCTGATTAATCAAATTATTGCGGAGAAAAACATTCGGATTCTTAAGATCGTGTCCCTGCCAAGGAAAAATTGGCAATATCGCAGCACCTGAGTATAGTGCTAGATTGTCAAGACTCAGATAAAAACAAATGCGGCTATTGACCGTAATGGCCTGAAAAGCAGGATTATTCGAGTTGTGATATGGGGCCAAAAGGAGGAGCAAAAGTGACCTCAAATACTGCCAAGATGAGTTTGCTTGAGATTGTAGAGGCAAGCCCACGTTCGGAAGAAATCATCCGTCAGTACGATGAGGAAGCGGGCTGTTGCTTGCTATGCAACAACCTGTTTGATTCATTGGAAGATGTCGCCAGGACTTATTCGCTGGACTTAACTCAAATACTAGCGAAATTAAAGAAAATGGATCTTACAACGGAAGGGTAATAAGTTTGGGTAGAATAGTCACATCTGTGAGGATGTACGATAATGGGATATATGGAGGGCCGCTTCATTGTGAAGAGGCCCTGTTGTATCTTTGGGGTTTCTTTTATGGCTGCGCTTTTTA
>JAQVWS010000190.1 GCA_028709585.1 Syntrophomonas sp.
CGGAATCAAAAGCAGGTTCAAGTTCAAAGAAAGCAAATCTTCTTCTAAGCGCATAATCAATCATGGCCAGACTTCGGTCTGCAGTATTCATCATGCCGATAATATATATATTGGGTGGAACTGAAAACAACTCGTTTGAGTAGAGTAGACGCAGTTTCTCACCACGTTTATCTTTTTCAACAAGCATAAGTAGTTCACCGAAAATTTTACTTAAATTTCCACGATTAATCTCATCAATGATAAAGAAATAATCCCGTTCATCGTCATCCTTGGCAATTTTGCAGAACTGATAAAATGGACCGGGGGTAAGCTCAAATCCGTCCTTTGATGGACGGAAACCTAAAATGAAATCTTCATAACTGTAACTTTGATGGAATTGAACCATCATAACGCGGCTGGTATCTCTTTCGCCTATAATTGAATAGGCCAGTCTTTTGGCAACAAATGTTTTACCAACACCAGGCGCACCCTGTAATATTATGTTTTTCTTGGCTTTTAGCAGGTTGTCCAAGGTGGTATAAGATTCTTCATCCATAAACACCTCACTGAGGAAATCATCCTCAGTATATGGAGGATATGCAACTTCCTTTTCGTTGTTATCACCTGTAAAATCGTCAATAAACAGCGTTTCTAGTTTTTGCACATAATCGATGTAAGCCGTAATGTCAGTGAGCGTTTTTTGAACCGCCTGTCCGGGATGCTCCCATTCTCCTTTATGAGTCCACTTAATTTTACGTACATGCTTATACTCATCACGTCCCGCATCATAAATGTACTCCGATTCAACTACGCCACGTCCAATAACTTTATACATTCCCTTCTTGACAAAAACAACATCCCCGGATTGGAGCTCATTAGTAAACTGCCATGTTGCATGAGCTGAGTTCATATATGAAAAGTCCTTGCCATAGAGCTCTTTCATTTTGGTTTTCATGGCATCCTTGCTGGGATATTGTTTTAAATCGCCCATTTCATCCCATCCAATTCCCATAATACCCTGCTCATAGAATTCATCCCATTTAGACGAATTTTCTCCAGGAGCATAAATCCAATATCTTTTTTCGTTCCACAAGGAGACCTGCTCATTCTCACGTCGTGCTTTAAGAATGTCTACCCATTTCAAAAATATTTCACTGGCGATTTCATTAGTTATAGGTTCAGTACGTCCTTTTTCCGTAAGTGTCCAAACACCTCTGACAGATTTATCTATGTATCCTTCATAAGCTAAATAGTTTCTTGCAAAGGCGACCTCATTGTCAAATTTTTTAGTTTCCGTTTTACCACGCTTTTCATTTATAACTTCATCAGACAAATTTAAGTCCAATATAATTTGGTTACGAGCCTGTTCTGGGGTTGCTGAACCACCAAGTTCTCTTAAGGCATTGATAAGCGGTACAAACCATTTTAGGAAGCTGGCAGTAGATGTTTTTTTATTCTGAGCCATAGAAGTTGATATGCTCCATGCCTCATATGATAACTCGGGGAAACTGTGATATGGGCTATCGTTTTTTTCAAAGATATCCTTACACGCATCAACTAATTCCAAATATGTCTTGGCACTAGGAAGTTGTTTTAATTTAGAAATTTCCAATATGTTTGTAAAATAAGGATTGCCCTCTTGCGTGAAGAAGCTTCGGTTTCGTTCATCCAGGTTCAAATAAGAAAACGGGCGTATCCAATACAGTCCCATAGTCAAATTCCACTTAATACCTAACTGCTTTCTCACCTTGTCATAACAAGCTATAAATGCTGCTTTAGAAACTTCTGACGGATTATCTGCATAGATTATTCCCGCTTCAAATATATTCCAGAGGTTGGAGATGTCATCTGCTTTTCGGTCAGCTTTGTAGCCAAAAAACCAGGCTCTCATATTATTTACTACAGGAATACCATCGAATTCTTTCGGCACTGCAGTTTTTACACCAAGTTCCCTAGCAATACCGTTCATTATCGCTATACGATTTTCATTTGTTATTCCTTTATTAAAGCAGCCAAATACAGTAAACGGACAAATATCGTCGATAGATTCACCGTTATCCATAAAAGGATAACGCATACCAAGACCGTCAAAGACACCTTTAATTATAACCAGAAGCTCCGGGCGCCTATCTCTGTATTGTAGTAACTTATCGGCAAATTCTATATAAAACGGCGTCCAAGAAAACGAATTAACATTTGATTCCATTATAATCACACCTCAGTTCTATCGAATTTAAAACCGTCATTCTAATTACGGCCTTTCTACCTCCACATTTACACTTTTCTAGTCAGTTAAGGAACATACGCAAAATCTTGATTAACTCTTCCCTGGGAGACGCCATAAATTTGCCATTCCAGACTTAAAACCAGCATGAGGATTACATATCGGCACTCCCACTCCCTTATCCTAACCTACCAGATAAATGTCGAATGTTGATATTTCACGTTTGGCTTATTATTAACTGTTTTCGGCACCAAAAGATAATTTCCTCCCAATTTTTCCTAATAGATTCATATTATCATTTAAATGCCTTGTCTCTAAATTGTTAAACCGGGGAGCATATTGCTATGAAATGTCTATCATAACAAAGAAAAGGGGCTCTCAATCGGCTTACTTGAGAACCCCTCTAAATATCAGGGAGTGTTATACAAGCCTTTGTCTGATGTTTACTAAATTCTGGGTTTGGCTATGCAGGTTTTACATGGCCTTTTTATTTATCTATTGCTACATCATTCACCCTTTGCGGTGGACGGGGGCCGTAAAATTGATAATAGTTACATTGAATTCGGCCATTATACAGTTTACGCCGCCGGTCAGCCGGACGTCCATATAGACTTTCAAACTTTTGGTGGGCTGTGAG
>JAQVWS010000191.1 GCA_028709585.1 Syntrophomonas sp.
ATGAAAAAGTAAAAAGGTAGCCGGAAGGCTGTTTACCGTCCACCTTGTCCGAGCTTGGAATTGGTGAAGACAAATTGGAAGAGATGGCTAAAAAGGCTACCGGAGCGGCATTTGGTTATGAAAGCCCCATCGGAGGCTTGAAAAAACTATACTGGCAGGATGTACTGGCAATCTACAAGCTGGTGAAATAAGAAGAGTAGAAGAGAAGGTAAAATATTAGAAGATTTAATGACCGGCAATTTGATGCCGGTCATTTGTTAAGATTCTTCATAAAACCTTTTGCGACCTGTGTTAAATGGATATCGTCTTCATAACCAAACTGTTCAGGTACTATAAATCAACTTGTTCCTTACAGGATTTTCTCGAGGAATAAAGATCATTAACAATTTGATCAGAGGTAAGGTCATCTTTCCATGGAAAACAAGGAACCTTTGCCGAAAGTAGGATGGAACGGCGCAACCCTTCAACCTGGGTTGACAGTCCACTTCTTATTAGATGCAATGCAAAACATGTATTTTCTAAAAAAAGGTTCTTACGAATATTGCTATGTATTTTCTGATCCAAAATCAGAATTGCGTGTACAAACACTTCTGAAGCTTATGGGGGTGACTGTAGAGGAATTGCTGGAATAAGCATGGTTGAATCTATAAATACATAATGGTTCGGAATTCCTAAGCTAATATGTTATGGCTTAATTTTACTTACCTTGGAAAAGTAAAGTGAACTCGCTCGATGCCACATTGTAGCGGAGCACTGAAGCTGTTGGGTATGAAAACCATAACTTACTATTAAGACTAGTAAAAATATTTGGCCTTGATTTAAAAAACACTTCCCATATGACCTATTAAGGGGTAAATTATTGGAGGGTGCGGAATATGGGTTATAATGTTTTTATTATGTCGTGCTTAGTTTTGATCTCTCTGTATTCATCGTTCAAGTTCTTTTTCATATTACTACCTATACGGACGTTGTATGGCATAAGCAAGCTGTCGTAAATAATCTTGTCTTCATAAGGTATCAAAACAGCATCTATAATCAATGGTAGGTGAGTAGAATGAAACATATCGCCTAAAGAATCGGTAATGCCGGTGACAGCATAAAGTAATTGAGCGTTAGGATATAGAAAAATGGAATAGTTTTTAAGATGTTTGAGCATGATGAATTGTCCTTGAATTCTGCTTCTCCAACTTGCTATGAGATCTAGATCCTCTTGTTCAAAAGAATCCGGGTTCAGAGAAATATATTCGTTAAGGTCTTTGATATTGTCCCACATTACGTTCCTGACCGGGAGAATATCATTGACTGGAATGGATTTGGACGTTCTGATATCCGGGAGTTTTGGATCAATCTCGTGTTTACGATTTATGTATTCAAGCAATCCCTTCCATAACTTATAATACCTCTTTGATTCAATTTCACTTAAATGCATAGCTAGCCTCTTTTAGAATGATATTTCGCATTTTGCTCAACACGATACAATAATCATAGCATGTTATGAAGACGATTTGTATACTCCGGACGTGCTTAATGTTTTCCATGGTATCCATCTTACGGTGCTGATTGAAAGTGTTTACGTTACTTAACAGTAACCGGTAGATCCCGAACAACCTTCGGTATATGCACTTTATAAATAATGTATGGTATTTATAACCAAATAGGAGGGATATAAGATGACCGGATCATCTGGAGAAAGTGAAAAAACGAGTACAAGACGCCAATTTGGGTTCTGTGTTTGTTCCGCTTGATTTTTTTGATATTGCTGAGCCTACAAAAATAAAATATGTGCCTTGCCCGGCTTCAAGAAATGGGGTATCCATCTTCTGTACAGCTTGCCGATAGAACAATTGTAACGTCATATTACTGAGATCGTGATGCGAGACATACAAGATATCATATGGGGACAGTGCACTGGAAGTTAGACTAAAGATACTACCGGGTGAATTAACCATATTTTATGGATTATTCAGCTTGCACACTTACTTATTACATTGGCTTCATATATAATTACAGTAATAGGATGTATACCCTGAAAACGATAGTTGTTATCGTAGAAAACTCGATATTATAATAATTAAAAAGAGGTGAGATTGTGGATCATACATTCGAAAACTACAAAATGGAAACCTTTCTTTTTAAAGAACGTACTGCACGAGTGATTTACCCGAATTGCGAAGGAAATGGGCGATTGATATGGAAGGCGGAATATTGGAATGCGTTTCCTGATTTTGAAATTGAAATGTTGAACCGCGGATATTTTTGGTGCAACCTCGAACATGCGACCAGATGGGCACCAGATGAAGAGACTGCCATAAGTGCTGAATTTATTAAATTTGTTGCTAATAAGCTGGAAATTGAGCCCAAATGTATTCCTGTGGGAATGAGCTGCGGCGGTTTGCAAGTACTTCGTCTTGCTGAACTATATCCCGATTTAGTTAGTGTCCTGTATCTTGATGCACCGGTGGTTAATATACTAAGCATGGTGGGGCTTGGCGAAGCGGAATTCAATCCTGATCATTGGCGTGAATTGGTTTCCACCTATGGCTTTAGCAAATCAACGGTTGTGAATTTCAGGAAGAGTCCCATTGACGCAATGAATGTGCTGATTGAGAATGATATACCTATTATCATGCTTTATGGTAATGCAGATAACATCGTTATTTATGAAGAAAACGGAAAGGCGTTAGAGGATTATTATCTAGAACATGGCGGCACCATGAAGGTCATTTCGAGATCAATGTGTGCACATCACCCTCATGGTCTAAAAGATCCTAGGCCGATAATAAATTTTATAGAGACACATATTCGTTAATGTAAGAAGGAGATCGAGCAATTATGA
>JAQVWS010000069.1 GCA_028709585.1 Syntrophomonas sp.
CGGTCAGGCCTACCCGCAGCCTGGCTCCAGGAGATTCGTTCATCTGTCCGAATGTCAGGGCGCACTTTTCGATAACGCCAGACTCTGTCATTTCACCCCAGAGCTCATTTCCTACACGAGTGCGTTCACCCACGCCGACGAATACGGAGTATCCACCGTGCTCGGAAGCAATGTTTCTGATCAATTCCTGGATAATAACGGTCTTGCCAACGCCGGCTCCACCAAACAATCCAACCTTGCCGCCCTTAGCGTAAGGACAAATTAAATCACAAACCTTTATACCTGTTTCCAATATCTGGGTCGCCGGTAATTGGTCTACCAGCAAGGGTGGGTCACGATGGATTGCCCAAAAATCAGCAGCATCTATTGGTCCTGCTTCATCAACCGGTTCTCCCAGTACGTTAATAATTCTGCCTAAACAACCGTCTCCAACTGGAATCTTAATAGCTGCTCCAGTATTCTGGGCTTGCATTCCCCTGATGAGCCCATCAGTAGGACTCAACGCAACACATCTTACAATGTCGTTACCAAGGTGCTGCATAGCTTCCAAAGTAACATCAATTTGCGAAGCGGATGCAGATTTATCACTTTGATCTGCAGATTTTATAGTAATAGCGTTCATTAGATCCGGTAACTCGCCAGGCTTAAAGCGTATATCAACAACCGCGCCTATAACCTGAGTTACCTCTCCTGTTGTAACATTCGCCATTCTCTACTTTCCTCCTTTATTGAGAGCTTCGGCGCCGCCAACAATGTCCAGAATTTCATCCGTTATTGCCGCCTGCCTTACCTTATTCATCTTAAGGGTTAGGTTGCCAATAATTTCTGCTGCGTTTTGGCTGGCATTACCCATAGCTGTCATTCTAGCCCCTTGCTCACTTGCCTTGCCTTCCAGCATAGCATGATATATCTGACCACCTACATATCTGGGCAGCAACGTGAGCAGAATATCCTCTGCGCTGGGTTCATAGATATACTCTATATTGCGTTCCTCAGCGCTTTCCTCGGGTGGTTCAATGGGAAGTACTTTAACTACAGTCGGAACCTGCCGCAATACATTAACAAATTTTGCATATACCAGATAAATCTCGTCATATTCTTCGTTCTCATAGGCACTTATTACATATTGGCTGATTTCTCTGGCATCAGTATAATTAATCTTATCGCCCAAATTTATAAATTCAGCGTCAAGACCTGTTCTTTTACGGAAAAAATCACGGCTCCGTTTGCCAACAGCTATTATTCCGTTGTAGATTTTTCTATCATCCGCAGCTATCGAATCAGTGGCAGCTCTTATTATATTGGTATTGTAACCTCCGCACAGACCTCTATCAGCAGTGACAACTATATAGCCGACCTTACGCACTTCTTCCCTTTTTGCCAGGAGAGGATGTTCCGCATCAGTCGACACCCCTACTAACCTGGCTATGGTTTCATTCAATGCATCAGTATAAGGCCGTGACTTTTCAGCAGCCTCCTGGGCACGACGCAACTTAGCAGCTGCTACCATTTTCATCGCTGAAGTAATCTGCTGGGTATTTTTTATACTGCGTATTCTACGCTTAAGATCTTTTACTCCTGCTCCTGCCATATTACATCACCGCCTAAACTGCGAACGTGGATTTAAAATCTTGTATAGCACTAACTAGTTTTGTATTGGTTTCATCATCAATTTTTTTGTTGTCAGCTATGTTCTTCAGTACATCTGTGCTGGCACTTAGATACTTAAGAAAATCCACTTCAAATTGTGCGACCTTTACTGTGGGTATATCATCCAGAAAGCCGTTTACAGCGCAAAATATTATTGCTACCTGGTCTTCCATAGTCATAGGTGCATACTGTTTCTGTTTCAGAACCTCAACCGTCTTTTCACCGCGGGTTAGGCGGGCTAAGGTCGCCTTATCCAAGTCGGATCCAAACTGAGCAAAGGCAGCCAGTTCACGGAACTGGGCCAAATCCAGTCTCAACTGTCCAGCAACTGACTTCATGGCTTTGGTTTGAGCTGAACCACCTACTCGGCTAACTGAAAGTCCTGCGTTGATAGCTGGGCGCTGGCCTGCATAGAATAAATCCGTTTCCAGATATATCTGTCCATCTGTAATAGATATAACATTAGTCGGGATATAAGCCGATACGTCTCCAGCCTGGGTCTCAATTATCGGCAGAGCGGTTATTGAACCTCCACCTAATGATTCATTTAGTTTACAAGCTCTCTCCAGCAAGCGAGAATGGAGATAGAATACGTCTCCAGGATAAGCTTCACGTCCGGGAGGACGCCGAAGCAATAGTGACATTTCACGATAGGCAACTGCATGTTTGGAAAGATCATCGTAAATAATCAAAACATCTTTGCCTTCGCCTTCCATGAACTCCTCTGCCATAGCAACCCCGGCATATGGGGCCAGGTATAGCAACGGTGCTGGTTCAGAAGCGGTAGAAGCAACTATGATGGAATAATCCATAGCTCCCATTTCCTCTAATTTGGCATGAATTCCTGCTATGGTTGATTGCTTTTGGCCAATTCCAACATAAATGCAGATTGTGTCTTTTTTAGCTCTTTGATTAATTATGGCATCAACAGCAATCGCGGTCTTGCCAACCTGACGATCACCAATGATCAACTCCCGCTGTCCCCTGCCGATGGGAACCATGGAGTCAATAGCTTTAAGCCCGGTCTGCATGGGCACGTTAACAGGCGCTCTAGTTACAACCCCATGCGCAACCTTTTCGATTGGTCTATATGTGCTAGTATTTATAGGTCCCTTCCCGTCCAGAGGTTGTCCCAAAGGATTCACCACGCGTCCAAGCATAGCTCTTCCGGTTGGTACTTCCATGATTCTGCCGGTGGCCTTAACTATATCGCCTTCTTTAATGTGTGAATATGCACCCAGCAACACTGCACCGACATTATCTTCTTCCAGATTAAGTACCATTCCGTAGGTACCACCTGTAAATTCTAACAACTCGCCAGCCATAGCTCCCTGTAATCCATATACTCTTGCGATACCGTCCCCAATATAGATGACTGAGCCCACATTGCTGACCTCGACCTCGGATTGGTAGCGCTGCAATTGCTCTTTCAATATGGCGCTAATCTCTTCCGGTCTAATACTCATTTAAATGCTCACCCCTATCGATTTAACTTATCTTTGCAGTTTTGAGGTTTTTCTTTAGCATCTCTAGCTTCTTGGCTATAGATGCGTCAACAATCTTGTCGCCCATTCTTATCTTGACCCCACCTAGTAACACAGGATCAATAGTTAGCTTTAACTGTATAGTTTTACCCATCGAACGTGACAGAGTCTCAGCTAGTGCCTTAACCTCTGCATCCGACACGGGCATTGCAGATATTACTTCTGCTTTCTTAATACCGTGATATTCATCAGCCATCTCTTCATATTCTTTATAAATCAGTTCGAGATAGGTCTGACGCTTCTTATCCAGTACCAATAGCAAGAAATTCAAAATAATAGGCGATACCTCCGCGGAAAAAAGTTGTTTCGCAATTTCCTTCTTTTCTTTGGGGGGTACCAGAGGATGTTCAAAATATTCCTGGAGTCCGTCTATTTCTCCTATACTCTGAACTATTTTTCCCAGTTCAACCTGATAATCATCAATCTTGTCAGCCTCGTGAGCAATGCTGAAAATTGCTTCCGCATAGCGCCTGGCGACGCTCTTGTTTAACATAGCAAATCGCCTGCTTCATTGACAAATTCTTTGACCATTTTCTGATGGTCTGCTTCAGTAATTGCTCTGCCCAATACCTTCTCCGCCGCCGTCATCGCCAAAATAGCAGCTGTATCTCTGAGTTCTACCTTCGCTTGTGCGGTAGCCGCTTCGATCTCAGCTTTGGCTCTGACCTTCATAGTATCCACTTCTTCTTTGGCCTTGGAAATAATATCGTTTTTAGCATCTTCGGCCGATTTTGTAGCGTTTCCCACTATAATCTGGGCTTCCTTTCGGGATTCAATCAAGTTAGCCTGAGCTTCTTTTCTCATCTGCTCAACTTCGATTTTTAACTCTTCTGCATGTTTAATGGAACTCTCAATAGTAGTTGTCCGCTGTTCCAGCATCTCATTGATGGGGTTAAATGCAAACTTATACAGCACTGCCAGCAGCACGAAAAAGTTGACCGCTGACCAGCCGATTACATATAAGTTCGGAAATGCAGGCGTACTAGATGGCGGGCTAGATATAGGCATGTCTGAGCCGCCCGAAGCCATGCAGAAGGACGCAAATCCCATTACCATTACTAAGGATAAAAGGAGGCCTAATAAATTTTTGTTCCTTGTCACGGATGTGCTACCTCCAATCTTTAATGCTAAAGTATTTCGGGCGATAGAGCGCAGGAAAATATATTTTATGTATAACCTTGCTCTAACGCCTCGAAACAACTCTACGGTTTAGTTTTGTTAGCTTCCTTGTTCATCACGTATGAGCTATTATCCCATTTTGCCCATAAGCATGAAAGCAATCAGCAATCCATAAATAGTCAGAGTCTCGATAAAGGCAAAGGTAATAAACATGAGAGTTCTTGCGTCTCCCCCTACCTCTGGCTGTCTAGCGATAGCCTCGATAGCCTTAGCACCAGTAATACCCATACCAATACCACCGCCAAAACCGGATAGTACAGCTATACCAGCTCCTATTGCCATTAAACCCGCTGTTTCCATTTTTTTCACTCCTTTCCTTTTGCGCTGTTTCATACAATGCAAGATATATTATAAATTTTAATGACCCGCAGATGTTGCACTAGCTATATAACTGGCTGAAAGTAAAGCAAAGACCATCGCTTGTATGGCCCCCACCAAAACACCTAGAGCCATTATAGTGCATGGAATTAGGAATGGCACCATAAACATTAGAAATGCGATTACCATCTCTTCTCCTAATACATTGCCAAATAAACGAACGGTAAGGGATAACGGATGAGTAAATTCTTCAAGTATATTAATTGGCAACATCGCTGGCATGGGACTAACAAAATGTTTTAGATATCCTCCAATTCCATGCTCTGATAAACCCGCTATTTGAACTGCGAAGACGGTTATTAGTGCCAAAGTCATAGTAACGTTCCAATTACTGGTAGGTGCTTGGAATCCTTCAATATGAGATGAACCAGGAATCATTCCGCTGTAATTGCTAACCAGAATGAACAAGAAAAACGTGGACAATAGAGGCGTCCATCTCTTGGCAACATGTTCCTTACTCATAATCTGTCCAAAAAGATCGTATGTCCATACAATTATCATCTCAAAAGCATTCTGCAGGCCAGTAGGTATTACTTTCATTTTTCGCGTTGAACAAAATGCAATCAATCCAATCAGGACGATCAAAACCCACTGAGTAACAATTATGTGATCTACTGGTATTGGACCCAGCTTGAAATATACCGCATCCCACATACCAAATATCATTTTTCCTCCCCCCTTCCTATAATTTAAATTATTTTTGGTTTTGTTAGACTTACCTGCTGGTCCAGCCTCAAAACTTCAAACCGGATTGATTAATATTAACAAATAAATACGATTACCATGAGACTATTATTCATCCTGTTTTTTTTGCTTATCGGTAAAAGAATTTTTCTGGGAATCTCCTATCATGTGTTGCCACATTATCTTGCCAGCGGTAATTATTCCTAGCAATAAACCGAGCAGAGTAAACAAATATCCCATACCTAATCGTTCATCCAGCCAATTGCCTCCAAATAACCCTAGACCTATTGCAGCAGCAACCGAAGTCCCCAGATTAATAGCGTTGCTCATGGGTTTTACCCAGCTTTGCTTTTTTTTGGTCACTCGCTCCCATCCTTTGATTTAAGAAAAGCTATTTAAATGCTAATCTTAAATGAAATTCTACATTTTTATAGAAAATCCTTTTTAATAGCCTAGAATTTTTAATTTATTTGTGAAAAATTTAATATGTATTTTATGGTAGCTTATAAAGTTAAGCGTTTTAGGCATTTAAATTAACTTTATTTTTCTATTTTGTCAGATATCCCCTGGACATTAGTTTTTCCAAATGTTTATGCAATAATGCTTCAATATCTATCCCATATTTTTCTTCCATAACAAACATCATGGTAACTGCTGTCTGAGCTACGTCCAGCAACTCAACTGCTATTTCTTCGACTACTTTTGATTCCTGCCTCTGTACCACTTCACCGCTTAATCCCCGGTATTTACCAATACACTCAGCCAGTTCCCCCGCTTCTTCCATTAATTTTAAGGCGGTAGACTCCAGCGAAGGATCAAGGAGATCCAGCCTGGGCAAAGACAAGGTTTTGGTCTCCATTATAACATCTTCTTTCTATTTGGATGGTATTTCCTTTAGCTCAATACCAGCTTCCTGCATAAACTGCAGCGCCAGGTTATCATCAAAGTTGCCCCGGTGAACTACGCGAACGATACCTGCATTGATCAATATCCGAGCACATATAATACAGGGCTGGTTGGTGCAGTACAAGACGGTTCCCTGGGTTGATACCCCATAATATGCGGCATTAATTATGGCATTTTGCTCAGCATGCACCCCCCGGCACAGCTCATATCTGTGTCCTGAGGGAATGCCTAATTCATCCCGCAGGCAGCCTATATCCAAACAATGACCTAACCCACGGGGTGAGCCGTTGTAACCGGTAGCAATAATCCTTTCCTGCCTGACCAGAACTGCTCCTACCTGGCGACGCAAACAGGTTGAGCGGCTGGCCGCCAACTGGGCCAACTCCAAAAAATATTCGTCCCAGGATGGCCTTATGTTTTTACAATTATATTTTAGCATATTATTCGCCATAGAGGGGGTATTTTTCGCACAACCCCTTCACGATCTCCCGCGCCTCTTCCAGTTTATCTGCTGCTTCAGGATAATCCAATGCTAAAGCAATGGCCTCGGCCATTTGCTGCATATCCTCACCCCGTAAACCTCGGCTGGTAACAGCAGGGGTGCCAATCCTTATCCCGCTGGTTATGGCTGGCTTTTCTGAATCAAAGGGAATGCCGTTCTTGTTTACTGTAATATTAACGGACTCCAACACTGCTTCCGCATCTTTGCCGTTTAATTTTTTGGGCCGGACATCTACCAGCATCAAGTGATTGTCAGTACCTCCCGAGACCAGCCGCAATCCTTTGGCAACCAGGCTTTCCGCTAAAATGCGGGCGTTTTCAGTTATATTTCTCTGGTACAGAGCAAATTCTGGTAATAGTGCTTCCTGCAAACATACTGCCTTGGCAGCTATAACATGCATTAACGGGCCGCCTTGTATACCTGGAAAAATAGCCTTATCAATCCGGGCTGCCCATTCTTCCCTGCATAGTATCAGGCCACCCCGCGGCCCGCGCAGGGTCTTATGGGTAGTAGTAGTAATAAAATCTGCATATGGCACCGGGCTGGGGTGCAACCCGGCGGCTATCAGGCCGGCTATATGAGCCATATCTACAAAAAGCCAGGCTCCAGCTTCATCCGCTATCTCCCGGAACTTTTGAAAGTCTATTACACGCGGGTAGGCACTGGCTCCTGCCACAATCATTTTTGGCTTGGTCTCAAGCGCTATCTTCCTTAGTTCATCATAATCAATGGTTTCCGTCTGAGGACTTACTCCATATTCAAAAAAGTTAAAATACTTCCCCGATATATTCACCTTGCTGCCATGGGTTAAATGCCCGCCATGGCTGAGATTCATGCCTAAAACAGCATCCCCTGGGTTAAGGGCCGCAAAATAAACGGCGGTATTGGCCTGGGAGCCGGAGTGAGGCTGTACATTTGCGTGTTCGGCGCCAAAGAGCTTTTTCGCTCTTTCTATAGCCAGGCTTTCAGCCACATCCACGTATTCACAGCCCCCATAATACCTCTTGCCGGGATATCCTTCCGCATATTTGTTGGTCATTACCGAGCCCTGGGCTGCCATAACCGCACGAGAAACAAAGTTCTCCGACGCAATAAGCTCCAGCTTGCGGCTCTGTCTAAGCTCCTCTTGGGCAATAGCATCTGCTATTTCAGGATCAACCTGTCTGACATATTTTTCAATATAATCCAAGGTTCAAACCCTCTCTCTGTATTTATTTTCTAATGCGGTTATTTTTTCCACCCGCTTTTGGTGTCTGCCTGCTGAGAAATCGGTCTTGATAAAGGTTTTAATAATTTCTTCCGCCAGACCGCTGCCGGTTATTCGGGAACCGATGGCGACAATATTGGCATCATTATGCTCCCTGGCCAGGCGGGCAGAAAACATATCATTACAAAGTGCGGCACGAATACCCGGTATTTTATTGGCAGCAACAGAAATGCCAATGCCGGTTCCACACACTAGTATCCCCAGAATTTTTTTTTGCAGCACCTCATGGGCCACTATTTCAGCAATATCCGGGTAGTCAACCGAATCTTCGGAATAGGTTCCGCAATCTATTGGCTCGTACCCTTCTGCAGCCAAAAATGCAATTACATGATGTTTAAGTTGTACGCCGGCATGATCACTTCCCACAGCTATTTGCATTGGTCTCACCTCAAATCCAATTCTATTATTTTAGGGACGAGTCTGTCCACCAGAAGTTTAAGCTGCCCCAGGCATTGCCGATAGGTATGAAGGTCTTGTCCATAAGGGTCCAATACTTCTGCTCCCTCGTTTCCCACAAACTCTCCCAGGGTATAAACGCATAAATATTTATATGGAAATCTATTAATTAATATATCACGTTGACTTGAGGTCATGGTCAATATCAAATCAGCGTCATGTATATGGCTCGACTCTAAGAGGGCGGAACGGTGCAAGCTAATATCGATACCTTCCTCGCGCATTACTTCGATTGCTTGGGCTGATGCGGGCAATCCGTCATACGTAAATAACCCTGCCGAACATACTTGTATATCTGTGGCTTGCATCGACTCCCCTTGCTGCTGCAGCTTATTTAATAAAAGTTGGCTTGCCATCGGGCTTCGACAGGTGTTTCCAGTACACACAAACAATATGTTTTTCGCGGCCATCTCCTCCCTTCCTGAATTAATTGGGGTAAAATGCCATCTTGACAGCCAGCAGCAGAAGCACCGCGCCTCCCAGTATCTGCGCATTGTTGCCAGCTACCGTGCTGAAAAGTTTACCTCCTTTGAAACCCAGGTAAGTCATGATCCCAGCTATTGAGCCAATAATCATAACCGTAAAGAAAATGGGGAACTGAATCAGGGTCCCCAAACTAAACCCTATCGTTAAGGCATCAATGCTTACCGAGGTAGTCAGCAGCGTCAGGCTGAGCCACCCCTGATCGGGCTTGGCCTGGCTTTTAACGGTTTGTTGGTTCCTGTTAAATACAGATACCTGCCGCCTGATATCACCATACGCTTTCCATATCATATCGCCGCCAATATAAGCAAGGATCACTGCACCTATTCTGCCTGCCCATATCCCCAGCAGTTTACCGGTTACTATCCCCAGATTCAGACCTATAAGCGGCATAAGTATATGAAAAATTGCTACCATTGCAGCAAATTTTAGTTCATAATTTCTGCTGACTCCTTTTAATCCCATCCCCAAAGCCAGGGAAAAAGCATCTGCTCCTAACACTACCGCCACCAGTATAATTGTAGCAAACTCTGTCATTGTAATAGTATTACTCCTTCTTATCCTAATGACTGGCCCTGCGTATACGATCCATTAAAGCCGGCTCGGCTTCTGCCTGCTCCGGTTCAATCGGCGTAAATAACAATGCTGCAATATTATTTTTTTCAGCATCCCGTAAAATTGAATAAAGGTTCATGCCTGTCCCGGAAAGGTTTATATTATAAATATATTTTATATCTTCTATTTTATGTAAGAACGCATCATTAATGCATACCACTCCGAAAATCACCCTCTGAGAGATAAAATCATCTAATCTGGCCTCGAACTCGGTCTTATTGCTGCTCAATATCACCTTAACCCTGGTTTGAAAGCCGGACATGGAGTCGGTTCCTTCTATGGCTATCTTAAGGCCTAAAAACTCCTCAATTGTCTCTGCTTTTATGCCGCCCCGGCGCAATATCCGCGGTAATTCCCCCGTTAGATCAAGTAAGGTTGATTCCAGGCCTGCTCCGGTTTCTCCCCCATCAAGAACTGCGGCAATCTTGCCGTCTAAATCTTGCTGCACATGACTGGCATTAGTGGGGCTGGGCCGTCCATATAGATTGGCACTGGGGGCTGCCAGGGGGCCTGTCATCTCAATCAGCGCCAAAGCTACCGAATGGGAAGGCATACGTATGCCCACCCCGGTTGAACCACCTCTTACAATTTCCGGCACAGAAGATCTGGCCGGAAGAATAATTGATAGGGGTCCAGGCCAGAATCTATCTATAAGCTCCCGGGCCATGGCTGGTATTTCCGGGACCAGGCTCTCCACTTGCTCCAAATTGCTTACATGTACCAGTAAGGCATTCTCAGGCGGTCTGCCTTTAACCCGAAATATCTTCTCCACCGCATCAGTCTGAAAAGCCGCCGCCCCCAGGCCATAAACGGTTTCCGTCGGAAAAGCTACTAGCTCTCCCGCCTTTATTAGTTCCGCAGCCGCCTTGATACTCTCTGCCTCTGGCAGTCTGGCATCCACTCGAATATATCTGGTCGCTGTAATCATTTTACCTCCTTGCTGTAACTAAGCGGTCTCTGCCTGCCCAATCCGGCAAAATCCTAACGTCAGTAAAATTCTCCATCATCTGCCTGGCTGGTTCTGATTGGCGGGGATCAATCTCTAATAGTATATATCCCCCTGGCCGAAGCAATTGAAAAGCCTGCGGCAAAAGAACGCGGTATAGATCCAACCCATCTCCCGAAGCCAATAGTGCCAAACGTGGCTCATAATCCTTAACCCCTTTATCCAGTTGTTTAAGTTGCGCCTCAGTTATATATGGCAAATTCGCTACGATCATATCCATTTGCTCTTCACCCTGCATGGGGTTCAGCAAATCACCCTCTCTAAAATCTACCCGAACATTGTGCATCCTGGCATTGTTACGAGCTATAGCCAACGCTGCAGGAGATATATCCACCGCATATATCTCGGTTTCACCTAAATAAACAGCCAGGCTGATGGCAATGGCTCCTGAACCAGTACCTACATCACAAATTCTCTTTATGTCTTCTGACTGCGCCATATTAAGCACAGTTTCCACCATTACCTCAGTATCCGGGCGAGGGATAAGCACATCCGGCCCCACTTGAAATGATAACGACATGAATTCCCGCTGACCGGTAATATATGATAGCGGTTCTCCGCCTGACCTCCTCTTTATATAGCTTCGGTATATATCTCTTTCAGCTTGATTCACAGGCTCATCAAAATTTGTATATAAATAAACCCGGTCCTTCTTTAGAACATAAGCCAGCAATATCTCCGCCTCCAGGCGGGGATCCTTTATGCCGCTGTCCAAGAAATACCGGGTTGTCCATACCAATAAATCATTTATTCGCCAAATTTTTTGCACTTTATTCCACCTGTTTTAGTCGTTCTGCCTGATCGTTAGCCATCAGCGCATCAATAATCTCTCCTAATTGACCTTCCAGGATTTGATCCAGTTTATGCAAGGTGAGATTGATCCGGTGGTCACTAACCCTTCCCTGTGGAAAGTTATAGGTGCGGATTCTTTCACTGCGGTCTCCCGATCCCACCTGATTTTTACGCGTCCCAGCCATCTCCGTATTTTTTTCCGCTTCTAAAACCTCTTTCAGGCGCGAGCGTAATACCCGCAAAGCCTGGGCTTTGTTTTTATGCTGGGATTTCTCATCCTG